>DASRLM010000358.1:0-3440 GCA_035648455.1 Puia sp.
CTGAACATCATAATGGTATTATTTGGCACTCCATTGGAAATACAGAGATCGGCCTGGCATCTTTCATTTAATTTTAGGTGTATGTTCAGCATCAACCTCCGCTTTGCCTACCGGAACCTGAAACGGCAAAAGTTTTATGCATTTATCAATATCGCGGGGCTTGCCGTAAGCCTGGCAGCCTGCTGGCTGATTGCCCTGTACGTTTCGGATGAACTGAGTTTCGACCGGTTCAATAAAAAAGCGGACCGGATTGTGCGCGTTGTTCAACATGCACACTGGAACGGTGGAAGTATGAATATTGCGCTGACCTCGGCACCCTTTGCACCGGCATTAAAACAAAATTTTCCCGAAATAGAAGAATCCGTACGCATCGATCCGGAAGGCGGTGCGGTGATCCGTCATGGCAACAGCAATCTGAAAGTGAATGATATGATCATGGCAGACAAATCGCTGTTTGATATATTCACTTACGAATTTTTAGAAGGCAATGCGGAATCTGCGCTTGGTGGTCCGCAATCCTTTGTAATCACGGAAGGATTGGCGCGGACCCTGTTTGGCTCGGCGGATGCAGCCATGCATCAGCTGATTGTTTTTGCCGACAATTCAACCAGCCGTGTGTCCGCCGTGATCCGGGATATCCCGGAAAATGCACATCTCCGTTTCCAGGGCGTAAGGCCGATTCCGGAAAATTATACAAGCGGATGGCAGAATGCCAATCTTTACACTTATCTGCTTTTAAAAAATTCCGCAGGCATCCATTCCCTTCGCGCCGGGTTGCCTGCGTTTGCTTCCCGAACGATCGCAAAGCAAATGGGCGTAACGGATTACTCCGTTGAATTGCAGCCACTCCTTTCCATTCATTTGCATTCTGCGCTTGATTATGAAATCAGTGCCAACGGCAGCATCAGCAGGGTCTATATTTTCAGTGGTATTGCCCTGCTGATTTTACTGATCGCCATCATCAATTATGTCAATCTCGCCACCGCCCGTTCTTCCAAAAGAATAAAGGAGATCGGCATCCGGAAAACCATTGGTTCCGGAAGAAAACAACTGGCGTTTCTCTTTGTCACCGAAGCCATGCTGGTTACGGTGCTGGCTGGTTTGCTGGCCCTTGCCCTGGTACAGTGCGCCATGCCCCTGTTCAGAACGCTCACCGGCAGATCCCTTTCCCTGGAGCATTTTGGCCTGGCATCCATCGCCGGATTCACGCTGGTATTTTGTTTGCTTGTTGGTTTGGTCAGCGGAATTTATCCTTCTATATTTTTATCCCGGTTCAAAACCATTCCTGCGCTTAAGGGTAATATGGGCAATATGCAGGGTACGATCCTGTTCCGGAAATCTTTGATGGTGTTGCAGTTTGTGATTACCGTATGCATGATCTCCGCCTCTTTTGTAATCTATGAGCAATTGCAATATACCACCCGCAGCAACCTGGGTTTCAATAAGGATCAGGTAGTTACTTTCCACCTGGATAACCCGCGCCTGCGGTCTGAAATCCCGTTCATAAAAGCCAGACTCCTGCAGAATCCGTTAATAGAAGGAGTTGCGGCGGCGGGAAATCCGATCGGCAACAATGACCTGGGTGAACAGGGATATCTGTATGAGCAGAATGACCGTGCCCTGTCGCTCAATACCCAAACGGTACAGGAACTGATGGTGGATGAAGATTATCTGCCGACCATGCAGATCAAACTGGACTCGGGCAGGAATTTTTCAGATCGGTTTTCGACGGATCCCTCGAATGCCGTATTGGTGAATGAGACCCTGGTAAAACAACTGGGATGGACGCATCCCATTGGCATGAAAGTGCAAAAGGCCGGCCAACCGGCTTCTGCCGCCAGAACAGTTATCGGTGTGATCCGGGATTTTCATACTTATTCTTTGCAGCATAAAGTGCAGTCAATGGTACTCATTCTGCCACCGAATGACAAAGAGAAAGACAATCTCTATGTGCGACTGGCCAAAGGGAAATCAAAACAGGCGCTGGCTTATCTCGACCAGGTGTACAAAAATTTTGATCAGATGAATCCAGCAGAATATCATTTCCTCGATCAGAATTTTGCGCGGCAGTATGCTGCTGAGGAAAAAGAGGGCACGCTGGCTTTTGTATTTACCGGGCTTGCCGTTCTGTTATCCGTTCTGGGATTATTCGGACTCGTTACGTTCACCGCCCGGCAACTCACCAGGGAAATCGGCATACGGAAAGTATTGGGGGCATCTGTTTTAAACATCGTGCGGCTGGTATCCAAAGATTTTCTCAAACTCGTTGTGCTGGCCGGCCTCATTGCCGTGCCGCTGTCCTGGTATGCCATGCATCGCTGGCTCGCTGATTTCGCATACAGGATACCGTTATCCTGGTGGATATTCGTGATGTCCTGCCTGATTTCCGCAGCGCTTGCGCTACTCACGCTGAGCATCAGGGCCATCCAGGCGGCGCGGGTGAATCCGGCGAAAAGTCTGCATGCGGAATAAGGAGGCCTATGACCTGTACCTTGCCGGAGAAGGGTTTCAGGTGCCGGGGTGACCGGCTTTTTTTATCGCTTCCAATGCCTCCTCCGGTTTGGAGGTGCCGATAAGCAGTTTTTTATCGTTCTTGAAAACGAGTTGTATTCCTTTGTTGCCGGATACATTGAATGCCCTGCCTTTTCCAAATAAGCCAAGCCTTATTCCCCATCCGCCGTATTCAGCAATGGGATTGTATTGCCGCACAAAACAGGCTTCAATTTCGTCCCACGCATATTTTTTATAAGAAAGATGAAAAGGGAAAAAGCGGATATAGATTCCGTTGCTGTTGATTTCCGTATCCAGCCGAAGGATGTAGAAGAACAATGGCAAAAAAAGCATTGTACCTATTGTAAATAAAAGAACTTCATTGCTCATGGGTTTGTCTCCGAACGAATTTTTGCCAATCACTCGTTTGAAAACAGCAAAAAGAAAATAAGCGTCCAGGGCAATCAAGATTATCCAAAGCCAGGTTTGTCTGAATCGTTGTTTTTCGGAGAAGAATGTTTGCGTACCCATTGATAAGGAAAGTTACGCATTATTACCAGGTCCCATACATTCCGTGGTGCCGTCACGGGAGGGATTCGGTTTAATCGGTTCAGATATTATAAAACACGGATTGCGGCTATCTGAATATCCAAAAATAAACCCGGCATCAATGGTTGAAAATTGAATATCGCTTATCGTTCCGGTTGTATTGGTGCCGGCATATGTCCAATTGGAATTTTTAAATCCCATGTTTTTCTTGCAACCGGCAAAGAATAAAAAAAACGGAAATTATACCAGGATAAAAGATGATATGAGAGGCACGGGCGGGTTTCAATTCAAACTAAATTTTTGTTCAGGATTCAATAACAAATGAGGGCAGTTACCTTTTAGTACAAAAAGACTGTTTTTACACCTGACAGGAGAACCAGTCCAAACGTTGCATTTCATGA
>DASRLM010000359.1:0-10269 GCA_035648455.1 Puia sp.
GCCCTGCGGTATGATTTCAGTTACAACCGGAAGGGACGGTTTTTTTCCACTGCCGGTTTTTCAACATATTTAATGAAAAAAGAAAACTATTCGTACACGGCAGAATACGGCGGATTGGCCTGGTCGCATAATGCTGCCTACAAAAATTCTGGCAATAATTTCCTGTCTATCCTGCAAATCAGCGGCGGATATGAATACAACTGGGGAAAGATCGGGAGAATACGTATAGAACCTTATCTGAAAATCCCATTGACGGGTGTGGGCATCGGGCAACTCGCAATTTCCAGTGCAGGACTGCATCTGGGCATTACCCATCCCTTCCGATAACAAACCGAAGAGAAAATATCAACGAATGAAAAAAAAATATTTTTTAGTCGTGGGCATCTTATTGCTCCTGCTGGCCGGATGGGCCTTTTACTTATACCATAAACCGCACAGCAATACAGCCGGTCAGGATACCGACTTCCGCATGCCTGCCGCTGAACTGTACGCCGCATTTCAACAGGATGAAGCAGGAGCGAACAAAAAGTTCATGGGCAAGGTGATTGAAGTGGATGGAACCGTTTCCGATATCGAAACAGGAACCGGAAGCACCAATGTACTGATCAGCGCGTCTGCCCAGGGCGGCATCAGCTGCAGTTTTTCTACAGGTGGCATGCCTTCGCCGGGCTCGATTAAAAAAGGAAGCAGCCTGATCATTAAAGGAAGATGCACCGGATTTCTAATGGATGTAAACCTGGTTGACTGTGTGCTGAAAGAATAACCAGGGCATCCCATTCAAATCACGATCACATTATTCAAACATGATGAAAACGCGCTTTTCCATTGCTCTCCTCCTGATCGGTTTATCGGTTATCCTGGTGATATCCTGTTCAAAAACCAGCGAAGATAAACTCATACAGGGTAACGGCCCCTCCTGCGATACGGTGAACATGAAATACAGTATCAATGTACTTTCCGTTCTGCAGACAAACTGCTATGGCTGCCACAGCAAAGGCAATACCGATGGCAGCGGCGGGATAAGCCTGGACAGTTACGCCAGTCTTAAACAATTCGCCGACAATGGCTATCTCGCCGGAAACATTACCCATGCGCCCGGTTTCATAGGAATGCCTTTCGGAGAACCAAAAATGGATAATTGTGATATCAACATCATTCTGGACTGGATCAACCGCGGGGCGCAAAACAATTAATAAACCATTTCACAGCTTCCAAACGCATATGAAAGTCTTGAAATTTATCCCGGTCGTTTTTATTCTGCTGGCACTTTCTATATCCAGTCACGGACAGCAATTCCTGAGCAGGACGGGATTCGTCGGCTTTTACTCTAAAACCCCTTTGGAAGATATCGTGGCAGAAAATAACCAGGCTTTCGCCGTGATCGATACGGCCAAAAGCAGTCTTGCTTTTGCCCTGCTGGAAAAAGGATTTATTTTCCGGAAGGAACTGATGCAGGAACACTTTAATGAAAATTATGTAGAAAGCGACAAGTTCCCCAAAGCTGAATTTTCCGGAACTTACTCCTGTCCGCGGCCAATGAACAAGGAAGGAATCTATCCGGTCACCATAAAAGGAAAACTTACCCTGCATGGCGTAACCAAATCGATCGAGGAGGCCGCCACCATTGAAATTAAAGCTGGCAGCATGCTGGGAAATTCAACTTTCCGTTTAAAACCCGAAGACTTCGGCATCCATATTCCGTCCATAGTCCGGGATAAAATTTCCAGTGAAATGGATGTAAAAATTCAGGTGACCTGGATAACCAAAAAATAACCTTGTATGACCATCAAACAGTTTTCCTGCATCGTCGTTTTATTTTTCGTCCGCATTTCCCTGCAGGCCCAGGACGACTCCCTGCTTCATTTGCTAAACGATTCACTGGGTAACGGATCACCTGCGTATGTGACCGGAACCTTCAAGGCATCCCATGTGATTAATATGCAAACCATCGAGGCTCCCGCTGCCGGTGCCCTGAATGTAATGATCCAGCACCGCTTCGGACAATTGAACAGCGGCAGTTATAATTTCTTCGGACTGGACAATGCTTCCCTCCGGCTCGGACTGGATTACGGCATCAGCAACCGGCTGGCCGTTGGTATCGGCAGAAGTTCCACCCAGAAAACCTTTGATGGCTATCTGAAATATAAATTGCTCCGGCAAACCGAAGGCGCGCATGAAATCCCGGTATCGCTGAGCCTGCTGGGCACAATCAGCAATTATACCCAAAAGTATGCTGACAAACCCTACCTTGACGCCAGTTACCGGACGGCGTATACCGTGCAACTGCTGATTGCCCGGAAAATGAATAGCCTGCTTTCGGTACAACTGGTACCCACTTACCTACATTATAATCTGGTTCCCACCGGCGGAGATAAAAATGATGTATTCGCCCTCTCCGGCGGGGTCAGAATGAAAATTACCCGGCGCATGAGCATCAATGCGGAATACAATTATCTTTTGCCGAATCAACTGGTTTCAGCCGATATTCACAACTCCTTTTCCCTCGGCTGGGATATTGAGACCGGCGGGCATGTATTCCAGCTGGTATTCAGCAATTCCCAAAGCATGATCGAAACGCAGTATATAGGCCAAACCACCGGAAGCTGGGGGAAGGGCGATATTTTCTTTGGCTTTAATATTTCGAGGAACTTTAATTTGGGGAAAAAGGCGAAGAAGGTTGACGGTTGACCGATGGCGGATGACGGCCTTTTGATGCGGTATCGCGATAAAAGACGGTCAACCGTCATCGGTCAACCATTATATACTTCCGGATTCACCGCAAACAACAACCTCTCCCCCCTCACCCCCGCAATGATATTTTTTGCGGCAATAACCGCCATAGCGTTTCGTGTTTCCACCGTGGCAGAGCCGATGTGCGGCAGCACGGCCACCTGCGGCATTTGCAATAAGGGATTATCCGGATGCATGGGTTCGGGATCGGTCACATCAAGCCCCGCACCCCATATCTTTCCCTGCTGAAGGGCTTCAATCAGGTCGGATTCCTGGTGAATGGCTCCCCTTGCCGCATTGATGAAGATAGCGGTGGGTTTCATTTTTTCAAATGCTTCTTTATTGAATTTCCCTTTTGTTTCAGCCGTCAGGGCGGTGTTGACGCTCAGCACATCACTCTGCTTCAGCAGATCCTCAAATGAAACCCAAGTTGCCTTTAATTCCTTTTCTGCCTGCTCATGGCGGTGCCGGTTATGATAAATGATCTTCATCCCAAACGCAGCGGAACAACACCTGGCCAGTTCAAAACCTATTTTTCCCAATCCGAAAATGCCCAGGGTTCTTCCCCTGATCTCAACGCCAAGATTGGCCTTGGGTTCAAAAAAATTCCAATGACCGCTGATGATGGAGTTGTGTAAATAAAACGCTTTACGCGAAACGGCCAGGATCAGTAAAAATGCAATATCAGCTGTTGCGTTGGTCAGTACGCCGGGTGTATTCCCGATGGGTATTTTCAATGCCGTTGCCACCGGAACATCCACCCGGTCGTATCCAACCGAATGCAGACTGATTACTTTCAGGTGGGCACACGCGATTAAAAATGTCTTATCTATCCGGCTTCCACCTGCACTCAGCAATGCATCAACGGGCTTGCAATGATCAACTAATTCCTGAGGCGTTAAATCCCTTTTTCGGACCATTGTGAAATTTCAAGTCCCGCATCCCTCATCAATAGCAAACCTGCATCGGGAATTATTCTGGTAATAAATACTTTCATTGGCTTTTCAAATTTTCATCCTCCTCTGGCATCCGTGAACAAGTTTGTCCATCTTCACATCTTCTTTCACATCTTCACATTTTCCCACATTTCTCACCTCACTTCCACTCCGTTTTTCCATACTGTTTCTATGGTCCGGGTATTTTTTATTTCGCGTTCCGGGTTTTTGGCCAACACCATGAAATCCGCCTGCTTTCCCGGCTCCAGGGTGCCCCGCTGCTGATTAATCTTTAAAGCGATGGCCGCATTTCTTGTGGCTGCTTCAATCACCTGCAGGGGTGTGAGGCCGGCATTCACCATCAGTTCCAGTTCGCGGTGCTCGGAAAATCCCTGGGCACGTACAGGATCTGCACCGGAATCGGTACCGAGGGCGACCAGGATGCCGGCGTCAGAAATTTTCTTCAGATTGATCAGGGCTATCTGAACCGCCCGCTTATTCTTTTGGTAATCGGGAGCATTCCGGATCTTATCCTGATAAGCTTTACTGCTGATCATCTCAAAAACACCCGGCTCCAGCGCTGCTTTAAAAAAGGCATCGCCCATCCAGGAAGGATTATCCGCATACACATAAGTAAATTCATCCCGGGTAAGGGTTGGAATATAAATCACGCCCTTTTCATTCATTTTTTTTAACAGGGCTTCATCTATTTCCTGGTCGCGAATGCTGTGTGCGATGATATCCAACCCGGCATCCACCAGCTTGCGGGCATCTTCCAGATAAAATAAATGGGCAGCTACACGCAATCCGTGTTTATGCGCTTCGCGGATGATGGCCTGATAAATCTCAGGTTTCATTTTTGCTGAGTGGCCGCCGAAATCATCAACCCACATCTTAACCACGTCAGGGCGCAACAGCGCCAGGGAGTCCATTTCGGCCGCTACCTGCCCGGCATTCGCAGGCCGGTACAACTCGTCTGTCCATGAACCTCCCGGTGGGCCACCGGGTGTGGAAAATCCATG
Organism: Puia sp.; assembly: GCA_035648455.1. Lineage (GTDB taxonomy): Bacteria > Bacteroidota > Bacteroidia > Chitinophagales > Chitinophagaceae > Puia. The sequence goes on from DASRLM010000359.1 coordinate 4,688, forward strand.
GCCCGCAGAATATAACCGCGCCCCCGCCAGCAGACCCGCCCGGGATGAATCGCGGAACCCATGAAAGATCAGCGATCTGTCCGTTCCCATACAAAGCACGGTACCAACGCCATAACGCTCATATCTTTTTAACTGATTAATCAGGTTGTCACGCGTATAGTTCGATGCTTCAATACTGGTTCCCTTCAGCACACCCAGATGGGCATGTGCGCAAATCAGCGCAGGCATGATGGTCTTACCCTGCAGATCAATGACGCGGGCGCCGGCAGGTTTAATCCGGCCGGTCGGGGTAATGCTGACAATCCGATCTCCCTGTAACAAAATATCCATGTTGTTTTTGGCGGGTGCACCTGTTCCGTCAATCAGCGTTACATTTTTCAGCAACAGCTTGTCCGGTTTAGCGGGCATCAACTGAACGGCAGTGGCCAGCATAAGGCTTCCGAAAAGCCATAGTTTGAATACTCTATTTTTCATTGTTATCCATTTTCATTCGCCTTTAATAAAGTTAATTCATTTCCAGGCTTCCTGCATTTCCGCATGGCACAGAGCAGCTGTCTATTTTGTCATGGAACGAAAAACAGCATAGGGACAGGACACCGTAGTGAGATAAACAGGATTCTGTTTGTAGTCCGGCGGATGAAAACATTCATAAGGCCCCCCAAAATCCCCGCCCTTTCTGAAATCCGTTTCCATCAGGTCCTGTATATATTCCGAAGCCAGCTGATGGGCGGCAGACCGGTTCACTTTGGCCATGGCATAACAAACCCAGCCGGTGGGTGTTCCCCAGTAGGCGCCGTTCTGATAAGTATTTTTAGAAGCAAGCGAATACGCCCAGGCAGTTGAGTCGTTAAAGTCATCGGAAGTCAGCACATGCCTGATATTGCCTTTAAAGGCCAGTGTTTTATTTTCATAAGCCCCGGCGAGGGCATGACAGGCTTCCTGCTCCGTCCTTCCATTCAATATGCCAAAATAAACAGCCAGGGCCGTACCCCAAACATCCGGTTGATGACTCTTTCCGGTGGAAGCGCGCAACAGGCCCTGTTCATCGGCAAACAGGCCGGGAATTGCTTTTTTAATATGCTCCGAAATGGACCGGTACTTTCCGGATTTCTTTTTATCTCCCAATAGTTCGAATAAGTCTGCCATTTCCCGGGAAGCCCGGTATTTGAGGATGGAAGTAAAACAGAGATCCCCCGTTATCACTTCAACATCCCGGAAACCAAAATCAACGCCCCTGAAATCGTCTGTGGTATATACGATACCGTTCGCGGCATGTGATGGAGGAACCTGAAACGCAATTTCCATACGGTTAATTAATTTTATTCCTCTTATGTTCCGCAGCAGCAGATGCTGGCCCGCATTGTTTTTTACAAAATAATATCCCATGTGAATAAAATAAAACTGGTCATCATAAGGAGGCACTCTCCCGTAAGCCGAAATTCCCTGTTCCTGGTAATTGTATGTACCGGGAAAAAAAATGGGCAGGCCATCATCTGTCCGGATATGATCGGCAATGGCCCCGTAGGGAACCAGGCTTCCTCCATTGGTTATCCAGGTCTGATCGCACTGGGTGGATGCCGTTAGCAATAGCATGTGTTCCTGTTCTTTTCTGCCGATCAGGCCGGATTCCAGGGACATGGCGTAATCGCGTATCCAGAATGAGGGATAAGCGCCGCCCGGTTTGATAAGTACTCCGCCCGTGTGGTTATTGCCTTTATCTCCGGGATAGAGCCTGGCATTTTCCAATACCGCTTTGGTGATGCTCTCAAGGAACGCATATTCGTTTTTATTCAACAGACCGTGATGGCTTCCCTGCTCAACGGGCTGTGCACCCAGCGCCGTAAAAAGAGAAAAACTGCAAAGAAATAAGCGGGTTTTTAATTTCATCATCTTCCGGGGCTTGCTGTTTAGTTAAAAGATCCGTCCGTCATTAATAATAGTCAATCGTTTGCGCAATGATTCACACAGGAACGGACGGATCAAAGGTAACAGCAGCGAGTTAGACATGCCCATAAATGCTTACTTTTAAAACCTTAATTCCATTCCCATTCCCCAAACCCCTAAATAAGTATGAAAAGTAAACTGTGGATTGCTGGTATTTCGATGTTGTTCTTTTCTGTTTTGAGTTGTCATCCGTCTGCTGAAAACATTCCGGAAGAACCGGCTGTGCGGCCACGCAGTATTGTTTCCAATCCTGCCGGCAACTATCTGTCACCGGAAGAAAGTATGAAAAAAATATTCCTTCCCAAAGGATACCACCTGGAACTGGTAGCGAGTGAACCCCTGATTCAGGAACCGGTTTCCATCTGCTGGGACGGGGATGGCAGGATGTATGTGGCCGAGATGCTCAGCTACATGCAGGATGTGAATGGCTCAAATGAAAACCTGCCCATGAGCCGGATCGTCCGAATGGAAGATACCAACGGTGACGGAAAATATGATAAAAGCACAGTATTCATCGACAGCCTGGTGCTCCCGCGCATGATGATGACGCTGGGCGATCAGCTGGTGATCAACGATACGTACTCCTACGACCTCTGGGCATACCGGGATACAAACGGAGACGGGAAAGCGGATGAAAAAAAGCTGATGTATCAAAATGAGGGCAAGGATACGCGGAACCTGGAACATCAGCGCAGCGGCATGATCTGGAATATCGATAACTATATTTATATGAGCCGGGATCCGGCCCGTTACCGTTACCAGAATAATCAGCTGCTGGTGGATTCCTTTCCGGAAAGCCCGAACGGTCAATGGGGACTGGGCCGGGATGACTATGGCAGGCTGTATTTTTCCACCGCAGGCGGCGAAACACCAGCGCTGGATTTCCAGCAGAATCCGGTATACGGAACCTTTGATCCGGAGGATCAGCGGCCGGATAACTTTGACGCCGTTTGGCCCATCACCGGAACGCCGGACGTACAGGGCGGATCGATGCGCGTGCGCAGCGACAGTACCCTCAACCATTTCACGGCCTGCAACGGGCAATCCATTTTCCGGGGAGACCGGCTGCCGAATAACCTGAAGGGTGATCTGTTTATCTGCGAACCGGTGGGCAGGCTCATACGCCGCGCAAAAGTAATAGATAGATACGGTGAAATCATTTTGAAGAATGCCTACGACAGCGCTGAGTTCATTGCTTCCACCGATATGAATTTCCGCCCGGTCAATTCCATTACCGGTCCCGACGGATGTCTTTATATTGTCGATATGTATCATGGCATCATTCAGGAAAGCGCCTGGACCCGGGAAGGTTCCTATCTGCGTCCGCGCATTCAACGGATGGGGCTCGACAAAAATATCGGAAGGGGCCGAATTTACCGGCTGGTGCACGACGCTTATACACCCGGTCCGTTGCCGCACATGATGGAAGATTCCAGCAGCAAACTGGTTACGTACCTGGATCATCCCAACGGCTGGTGGCGGGACGAGGCACAAAAGCTGATCGTTATCCGCGGAGACAAATCCGTAGTTCCTGCGTTGGAAAAAATGGCCGCCGGAAATCAGTCATTCTTGGATAAACTGATGTTCTGGAAAAAATCCGCGTCTCCTGTCGGCCGCATCCACGCCTTATGGACGCTCGACGGCCTGAAGGCCCTGAATAAGGATTTATTATTCCAGGCATTTCAGGATGAAGACCCGCAGGTAAGAAAAGCCGCTGTCTGGATCTCTGATCCCTATGTGAAAAAAGACGATCCCCAGGTATTGGAAAAACTGGAAACACTGATGAATGATACGAGTGCCGATGTCCGTTTCCAATTGTCACTGACCCTTCGTTTTGGCCAGTCTGCCAAAGCGCAATCCATGCTCAAAGAAATCCTTGCCCATAATACCAACAATGAAGTGATTACGGCCTCCTGGAACCGGAACGAGGAATTTAAACGGGAATCCGCCCTGGAAAGCAGGATAGCCGGCATGAGCGATAAGGATAAGGATCTGATCCGGGACGGAAGGGAAATTTTCAGTCAGCTTTGTTCAACCTGTCACGGCCAGGATGGCAAAGGCGTTTCCAGCATGGTGGCACCGGCCCTGGCAGGACAACCCCGGGTAAACGGAGATCCGAACGTGCTGGTAAAAATATTGCTGAATGGTTTATCCGGACCCATTGACGGAAAGAATTATCCCGACGTTATGCCTGCCCTCGGAGCCAACGACAACCGGTGGATATCCCGCGTGCTCAGCTATATCCGCAACGATATGGATAACAAGGCCCCGGTGATCGATACCAATGTGGTGAAAAAGGTCCGTATGGAAACCGCGGACAGAAAAAATGCATGGACCCTGAAGGAACTGGAAAAATAAAAACTGCAAAATAACTATAACGGGCCAACGGAACATAATCCGCTGGCCCGTTATAATTTTTGCATGGCCAGACGGGTGTCTCAATTCAGCGCCAGCACCACAACGGAAGCAGGAGGTAATTTTACCTGCAGCATATCGTCTTTTAATTCCGCACCGTTAAACACAGCTAGTTTTACTTTTTCCGGATCATCAAAACTGTTGTGATCCTGAATGTGTGGCGAAGCCAGTATCCTCCCACTCACTTTCCGGTAAACAGTTCCTGAAAAACGCACCACTACCGTATTGGTTTTATCCGGATCAATATTCACCAGGGAAAGATGGGTGATGCCGTTTTTATCTTTTGAAGCGGAAGCGGAGATGGCCGGTAAGGTATCTTTACCCATGGCGTAATTCACTTTGCTAACGGTGACCGGTATCTGTTCCGCATCCTGGTGCACGTTATACATTTCCATCACGTGATAGGTTGGCGTCAGGATGATCTTTTCCTTATTGGTCAGGATCACCGCCTGCAGCACATTCACCATCTGCGCCAGGTTGGCCATGCGCACGCGGTCGCAATGGTTATTAAAAATATTCAGCGTAACACCGGCGATCATGGCATCCCGCATCGTATTCTGCTGAAATAAAAATGCCGGGTTGGTGCCGGGTTCCACATCGTACCAGCCACCCCATTCGTCAACTACCAGCCCCACTTTCTTTTCCGGATCATACTTATCCATCACGGTGGAATGCCTGGTCACCAGTTCTTCCATGTGCAGAGCGTCCCTGATGATGGCAAAATACTGCTGACGGGTAAAATCAGCCGCGGACCCTTTGTCGGACCAATCCACCGAATAATAATGCAGGGCAATACCTTCCAGCAGATCGTGCGGAATATCGCGCATCAGCACTTCCGTCCAATGATAATCGTCGGAGTTCGCGCCGGAGGCAATGCGGTACAGTCCTCCGTTGGTATAGTCCGTCATGAACGTGGCATATTTGCGGTATTCGTTGACATAATATTCCGCGGTCATGTTACCGCCGCAGCCCCAGGCTTCATTGCCGACACCAAAATATTTTACGTTCCAGGGTTTCTCACGGCAGTTGGCCCGGCGCCAGTCGGACATCGGACTTTTCCCATCGAAATTCACATACTCGACCCATTGGGAAACGTCCTGTACGGTACCACTGCCCACATTGCAGGTCAGGTAGGGATCTGCTCCGATGCGTTCGCACATATTCAGAAAATCATGCGTACCAAAACTATTGTCTTCCGTAACCCCACCCCACCATTTGTTGAC
>DASRLM010000360.1:0-2425 GCA_035648455.1 Puia sp.
CTTTTTTTCTGCTTCGCCCGAAAGAAAAGAAACGTGATCAAAAGAAAGCGTAGAACATTCAATCATAAAAGAACCAGATTTCAACTGGCTTAAGGCTCCGTTCTCACCCATCCAGACAGTCAGGGACGCCTGGTTGTCCGACACCATGCTAATCACCACATTCGCATCAGCGGCAGCTTCGGCAGGACTGTCCGCCCATTTGGCCCCTTTGCTTAAAAGACTGGTCTCCTTTCCCCGGCTCCGATTCCATACGGTGACCGGATAACCATTTTCAAGCAGACGAAAGGCGATGCCCTGGCCCATTCTTCCAAGCCCCAGAACAGCAATTTTTTCCATCCTGTAATTTAACGCAACCCGCCGGGAATGGCTTCCACCAGCGCAAAGTGTTTGGATAAATCCCGATTTATTTCTCCAACTTTGCCCAGATGGAAAATATCGTAGACATCAGACCATTGCCTGATGCGGGCGTTTATCAGCTTATCCTGCCGGAACAGGTATCCAGTTTGCTTCAGCTGAAACAACCGGATGGTAAAATGATGTGTATCATCCACGAAAATAAAATGCAACTGGAATGGCTTGGCCAAAGGATATGGCAGCAATATAATTTCCTGGATGATGCCTTCATCACCGGAAAAACAAAACTGATCCGGAAGAAGCGGCTCGCTTTTATTATCCTGATCATGGCAGCGCTGATCAGCATTTTCAGAACCAGCATCGCCGGATGGATCCACGTGGATATTATTTACCTGACTGCCTTCCTGTTTACCGTTGGTATTATCAGCTGCATGCAGTTGATGAAATATTTTGCGCTGGGGACTACCGGCACAAACAGGGATCAGGTTTCCGGACAGATTTCTGCATTGAAAGAATTGATCCGGAAGGACTATTCGTCTACAGATTAGTTTTATAAGATGTTTCCACCATGACGCCGACGGGATCAGCGGATGCTGGCACGGTTATATAAGGACTATGATCAGCCCAACAAATCAATTATGGAAAATAACCCGCACAAAAAAGTGCTGCTGGTTGATGATGAAGAAGATTTTTGCGAAATTGTTTGCAGAATCCTGTACAAAGAAGGATATGAGGTTGTTTGTGCGCCATCGCTTAAAATCGCTGCCGAAGAATTGACTCATTATAACCCGCACATTATTTTACTCGATCACAATTTACCGGATGGATTTGGATTAAGCTTCCTGGAGAATAATAAAGAGGTGCTCAACCATAAGCAGGTTATTTTTATCACGGCCAATTCTTCCCGCGCCCTGATAGATAAAGCGATTTCGCTGGGCGCATTCCATTTTCTGTCCAAACCCTTTTCCAGTTCTGCTTTAAGCAGGGCCGTTTCCCAGGCCGAACAATCCAGTTAAATGCAGTTGGGTTACACCCGCCCGTAGATTCAGTCTTTCGGAGCAGCGGGATGGCATAGTTTTTAGAATGCCATAATTTACAACATGTGGCAAATTCGCATCGCCGGACCAGGGATTAAAAAGTTTAATTTTTCAAAACGAAGTTTCCCTTCGTGCGATATTTCCATAGTTCCTGCCAGTTTTCCGGGAATATTTTATTCAGCATACCCGGCTCATCTTCAAAAAAATCGGATTTGCTGACGTACATGTTCGCACCGGCATCAAAGGCTTCATCGACGTCCCTACTGTGGAAAGAGGTCGAAAACATGACCACCGGAACATTATTGAATTTCTTATTGCTTCTGATTTCCCGAAGGCAGACCTTTCCATTTTTATAGGGCATATTGATGTCCAGGAAAATAATATCCGGAGGAGGAGGGTCGGTAACGGTGGAAAGCAACTCCATCAGTTGCTGGCCATTCTCTACTTCATTCACGGCAAAACCCAGGTTGGATTGACTAACGGCTTCCACAAAAAAATCCCGGTCATCCGGATCATCGTCTGCCAGTAAAATTTCCATTTTTCGGTTATTAATCATTGAATACCAGTATTATTGGCCATTCGGCTAAAATACTACACAAAAGTTCAAAAACGGGGTTTTACCGGAATCTTCGTAACTTAATTGCTCAACCAAACCACAGGATGCCTGAATCAAAGCTCATTGATGTAGACTTTCCCCGTTCAGACAACCACCTGTTCGTAAAAAGTTTACAGGATAAGGATTTCCGTCAACAGCAGATGGTTCAGAACCTTGCCGCTGCGTTATACACCTGTGATGCGCTGGGTTACGTCAAATTTTACAATAAGGCTGCTGCGGAGCTCTGGGGAAGGGAACCTGAAATCGGAAAGGATCTCTGGTGCGGATCCTGGAAAATATACAGACTGGACGGTACCCGGATGCCCTTCGACGAATGCCCTATGGCGCTTGCGTTAAAAGGAGGCAAATCCATTCGCGGGCAGGAAATTGTTGTTGAAAGACCGGATGGTATCCGAAGGAATATCATGCCCTATCCCGA
>DASRLM010000361.1:0-3889 GCA_035648455.1 Puia sp.
TTGGTGAAAAAATTCCGAACTGGTTTGAATCAGCCCGCTTGTATTATCAGTATACGGGAGACCGGAGGGCATTGGATATCATTACGGGTATGATCAATTATACCATTGATCATGGCACCAGTCCTGCCGGTTTTGCATGGCCCGGATTTCCCTATACCACCACCAATGCGGGAGATACCCTTTTCCGCGGATTCACCAATTCTAAAAAGCTGGTCCTGCATGAGGTGCAGGTGGATCATGCGGGGGACATGGGATATGCCTATTACAAACTGTACCTGTACACGGGTAATGAAAAATTTAAAACAGCGGCTATGCGCGTGGCAGATGCTCTGGCTGCTCATGTCCGCATCGGATCCGCCACGCAATCCGTTTGGCCATACCGCGTAGTGATGAAGGATGGAAGAATTACTGCTCAATACGGGGCAAACTGGCTGGGCTGTTATGCCCTGCTGGACCATCTGGTGAAAGCAAACCTGGGGAATGTGAAGGCTTACCGGCCGGCCCTTGTAAAGGCGCGTGATTTCATTCTGGAGTTTCCCATGAAGACCGGATACTGGACGGACGGTCATACCGACACGGATGTAAACAGCAATACCTACAAGAGCAATATGAGCGCGAGCAATGCGACCCTGTATATGTTCGACAATCCCGGATTTGACCCGGATTATAAAACGGATATTCCCAAACTCATTCAATGGACGGAAAAAAACTTTGTGCTTCGCTGCGCTCCCGGTGAACCTTCCACGCAATGGGGTGCAAACATTGTCGGGGAGCAGGATGGGTTCCTTCCAAAAATGGACTATCAAACGGCACGTTATGGCGCGGAATGCGCGCGCTGGTATAGGCTTTCAGGAGATGAATCCTATAAAGAAAAAGCATATCGGGCTTTAAACTGGGTAACCTATTGCAGCGATTCCAATGGCCTGGCTTTTGAAAGTCCGCTGAGTAAGGGCGTGACGAGCTGGTGGTCCGATTGCTACGGAGAAGGACCGCGCATGTTTTACCATGCCCTGGCTGCAGTGCCAGAATGGGCACCTCCGGGCGAAAATCATATATTGTATTCCGCAGATGTTTTAACGGATGTTTCTTATGAAAAAAATAAAGTGGACTACCGCGCCACCGGAGGCCCGGGTCAGGAATTTTTCAGACTGGCCTTTAAACCATCTGTGATACGGGTGAACGGCTCGGCGATTTCACCGGAGGATCATTTGGTGAAAGAAGGGTATACCCTGAGGCCGCTGGGTAATGGCGATTATGCGCTCATCATCAAAAGATCCGCGTCCGGACCGGTTTCAGTGGAATAGAAAACAGGTCATCGTCAAATAAAAAACAATATGAAATTCAGAAACAAAACGGTTGTTGTTACAGGTTCGGGATCAGGTATCGGAAGGGCAACGGCGCTATGCTTTGCCCGGGAGGAAGCGGATGTGGTTATTGCTGATGTGAACGGAAAGGCTGCGGAGGAAACGGTGGCGTTGATACACCAGGCGGGTGGAAAAGCCGTTGCCTGCCAGGCAGATGTATCCGATCCCGATTCTGTGAAGGCCCTGGTTTCTTTTGTTATGCGCACATTTTCCGGCATCCATGTCCTGGTGAATAATGCGGCGATCCAGGTAAATAAAACGGCGGAGGATACCAGCTTTGAGGAATGGAACAAACAACTGGCTGTTAACCTGGGCGGCGTTTTCTTATGTTCAAAATATTTTCTTCCCCACCTGCGTGAATCAAAAGGGAACATCATCAACATGTCTTCCGTGAATGGATTTTTTGTTGAGCCCACCTGCGCCGGCTATTGCGCAACGAAAGCGGGTATTATTGGTCTCACAAAAGCCATGGCCATAGATCATGGCCACGAGGGCGTTCGGGTTAATTGTATTTGTCCCGGATACATTGATGCAGGCCTTGCAGAAGGATATTTTCAAAGTCAGCCAAACCCGGCGCAGGCGCGGAAAGAAGCCGGTAAACTGCATGCGCTGTGGCGCATCGGAAAACCGGAAGAAGTTGGGAAGGCCGCCGTTTTTCTTGCCGGTGACGATGCTTCCTTCATCACGGGCGCTTCCCTGGTAGTGGATGGTGGTTTCGGATCCGGACTACCTCCCAAGTAATGAAATGCAGCCAGATCATTTTTATACAAAATAGCATAATTAAAGCGCAAAATCGGGTAAGTAAACAGCGCTGATGTCTGGTAGTTTTGAAACCAGCAAGACCATTTCTGAAATATATTTTCAATGGAAATGTTTCGGAGACTTTGGTGGAACAAAGAACATTCGACAAAACCAAAAACTATCTTTGGCCCATTCCGCAGAGCCAGTTGGATATAGATAAAAACCTCTCCCAGAATCCCAATTACTAAGCGGAAAGAATGAAAAACGGAGTGGTTAAATGAATTATTCTAAAATAAAATCATGATGAAGAAACTGATTTTCTCCATATTGCTTTCTGTGGGTTCCATATTGTTTATCCAGGGCCAGGTAACGGACAATCCCGAACCGGCGGGTTGGTACTCCGGCGATATTCATGTGCACCGCAATTGCGGCAATGGTACAGGGGTTACGGATATCGATAAATTTCCGTCCATGATGGAACCCAATAATCTCGCGGTGATTTCCGTGCTGGCGGATATGGGTAATGGGGAAGTGAAATACAGTACGGAGGACCTGTTGAACGTGAACGGAGGGGATGCACCCGGATCAAAACCCGGACGCATCATTCACTGGGATGCGGAATGGCATTGGGACGCCACGTATTCCAATTTCAGTCATCAGGCCCTCGGTGGTCATCTGGTGGTTCTCGGCCTGAAAAATGCCCATCAGATTTGGGACGAGTCCGATTATAAGATCCTGGAATGGGCCAGACAACAGCACGCTGTTTCAGGGTTTGCCCACTTTGAATATTTAAAAGATAGTTTTCAGAATGAGTTGAATTGTTGCATTCCGGTCGAATATCCTGTGGAAGCCGCACTGGGCACGATTGATTTTGTTTCCGAAGATGTATTTGGTTCCACTTCACCCAATAACGGCAATTACAACAGTGAAGCCGTCCTGCATGCCTATTATAAATTACTGAATTGTGGTTTCAGGCTGGGCCTGGCCGCGGGAACCGATTTCCCCTGCAACGAAAGTGAGCCCCTGGGAACTTTGCTCACCTATGTACAGGTGAAGGATAAGGATCTGACTTATGATAAATGGATCGCCGGGATTAAAAATGGCAGGACCGTGATATCCAGGAACGGGCACAATGAGTTTATAGAATTAAAAGTCGATGGCAACAGCGAGCCCGGTGACGAAGTAAAAATAAAACATAAAAAGCTGGTCCGGGTATCGGTAAAATGGAAGGGTACAAAGGAGTTGAAAGGAACCATTGAATTGGTTTGCAACGGAAAAGTGATTGCCAGTCAGCCCGCTTTCGTAAGTCCGGGAAAACCTTTCGTATTTACTGCCACACAGGAGATTGCGGAAAGCTCCTGGATATGTGCCCGCCGGATGGACGATAAGGGACATGAAACCCATACGGCTCCGGTATATTTCACGGTCGATAAAAAGCCCGTCCGGGCCAGTGCGGAAGACGCCCGGTATTTTATCGACTGGATTGATCGGTTGCTGATCAAAACCAGTCCCGGTGGGGCGTGGAATCGTTATTTTACACATGATCTTGACATCGTACAGGGAAGATATCGTAAAGCAAAAAGTATATTCAGTAAAATCCTGGAAGAATCCCAAAAGAAAAATAATTAGGCAACTGGCTTTGCATGGTTTTTTAAAATTAAACCGATGACCCATTTTAAAAGTGATCAGGAGCTCTTTACTTTCATTCGTCAACACCTATACGTGGCATCCGTATGCGACATTCTGGATGAGATGGGATACCGGAACCAGGCGATGCATCAGCG
>DASRLM010000362.1:0-5136 GCA_035648455.1 Puia sp.
AATATCACACCCATCTTCGCTGGACCGGAAATACCGGAAAGGGAACAGAGAGCTACCGGGCCTATGAAAGGGCTTATACCGTTTCAATTAATGGCAAGCCGCAAATAGAAGGCTCCTCGGATCCGTCTTTTCGAGGAGATCCTGCCAAATATAATCCGGAGGAAATGCTGATCGCCGCGTTATCCGCCTGCCACATGCTTTCGTTCCTGCATTTTTGCTCAGCATCAGGTGTAATTGTTATGGACTATTCAGATACCGCCAGCGGCACCATGGAAGAAGCGAAAGACGGAAATGGAAGGTTTACAGAAGTTATCCTGAAGCCGGAGGTGATTGTAAAAGAGGCTTCCATGATCGAAAAAGTAAATGCGCTTCATGAAAAAGCGCATCGGTTTTGTTTTATTGCCAATTCCTGTAATTTCCCTATATCGCATCAGGCAATTTGCACTGTTGAGGGCTGATACACTTCACATGCGAACGCCCAACTAAAGTCCGTCAACGGTCAACGGTCATCCGTCAACCCTTTCGCGTAAACCGGGATCGTCACCCACTCAGTCTGTCTTTCATTGAACAAGGGATTTACAAGCCAGTTGAATACGGCCGATCCCAGATGTTTAAGCGGATTTGAGGCCGGCTTTGGTATATTTTCGAAATATTCGGCTGATTGCATTTTCAGTTTCACGGCCACCAGTTTTTTCTTTCGGAAAGATTCAGCTAATTCCTGGAACACTTTTGTTTTTGGTAATAAGGATTCCGTGTGAACCAGGGAAGCCATGCCACGCAACTTCAGATAAAATCCTTTCCCTTTCTTAAAAAAATCCAGTTTGGCGGGCATCACCTGGTCAAATGATTCCATCACCTGTGTGGGCCTGGGAATAATGAACCATACATTACCTTCTCCATCCACTTCTGCAATCTGAACGATGTGCGTGGGCAGTCTGGATGGGGAGACGGATTCAGATACGAATAAAGCATTTTCCAATTCCTTCATCTTTTCGCCGAGTAACTGAACTGACATATCCTGGATCATGGTTGCTGCGTTTTCCCGGAAGTTTCAAGCTACGGGCCAAACTGCTGACGGGTGATAATGAAGGAATTGCAGACAGGAACAAGGGCGCAGATTTCCTGATTTGGGAGCATTTTTCCTGAAAAGACTTTTTGTGCCGGCATTCCGGCCAGCGCGTTATGTTGTCCCTCAGCGCCCGGTAAAAAGTTCCAATATATAAGGAGCGGTATAATCCCGGATATAATGCAGCACATTGGCATATCTTAAAAAGTCTTCGCGGCTGTGCATGGTCGTTAGTACCACCGCGGGCATGCCCGCCAGCAACCCGGCTTCCACGCCTTTGGGTGCATCTTCAAACAAAAGACATTCGGCGGGGTCAACCTGCAGCAGGCCCGCGGCCTTTAAGAATGTTTCCGGATGCGGCTTGCTGATGGCCACATCATCGGCACTCACGATGGCGCTGAAGTATTTCCGGATCTTCAGTTCATCCAGCACAAAATTGATATTCATAGGAATGGCTGCCGATCCGATGGCCATGGGAACTTTCAATGCGAAGGCTTTTTCCAGGAATGTTTCCAGTCCCGCAATCAGTTTCAGTTCCGGCAGAAAGGCCCTTTGATATCTTTTTTCTTTTTCGGTGGACCAATGTTCCATTTCCGCATCCGTAAACCGGTGCTCTCCGAAAACGCGGATCAGCAGTTCGGAATTTTTACCATACATGTGACTTCTTACCTGTTCGCGGCTGAGCCCGGCATTAAGGTCATGATTCAGGATACCCGACCAGGCGTCGATGTGGTATTCCATATCATTCACCATGGTTCCGTTGAGGTCGAAGATCAGTGCTCTGGGAAATGTTTTCATGAACCGCGTGCATTTAAAAGCGATGCCACTGTCAGGGGACGCTCATTCCTCCCGAACAGTGGCATACAACTGAATCGTGATTACCAAATCATTATTGCTTCGCCAGTTTAACGGTCTGATCGTAGGTGTTGCCCTCGATGTGCAGGACATACATTCCGCTCGCCGCACCGGTTGGCACCAGGTTGATCAGGTTATCACCTGCCTGGGCATGATATGATTGTTTTAAGTAGGTTTTACCAATGACGTCCGAAACAACCAGCGTTAAGTTCTGGGATCTGTCCACATTTACTTTTAACCGGATCTGATCGCTGAATGGATTGCTGTACACCACCAACGGCTGACTGATGTTATCGGAAGTAACAAAAACCACTTTGCTGTATTCGTATTTACCATCCAGATCAATCATTTTCAAACGGTAGTACCCGTTGCCCGCCAGTGGGAACTGATCGGTAAACGTGTAATTGCTGGTGGTTGAAGCATATCCTTTTGCCTTAACGGAGCCAATTTTTTCCCAACTGCCCTGATCGGCGCTTCTTTCCACGTCAAAGGAAGAAGAGTTGATTTCCTGCGCAGTGGCCCAGGAAAGCTTGATGGTAGCGTCCGGGTTTTTGGTTGCCAGGAACTGCACAAGGACTACAGGAAGGGTAGCTGCCTGACCGAAAATAACCCCATAAGTAGGATCCAGGGAAGTAACGGCCGGTCCGTAGATCCATCCCACCGCACAGACGTTGGATGTGGTACCATCACAATTTAAACTGTATTGTGTGGCATAAAAATGAGCCGACTTGCCGATGCCGTTGGCGGTTAAGACGTAGGAGTAGTTATATCCGCTCGCATCCGGCGGAGCAAAGATTCCAAAAATACCCGCGCTCCGATCAAGTGGATTTACATCCGTGATAGGATTGCCGATATCAGTATGAGGACCATTGATTGGATTTGGGGTATTGCCATTTGCCGCCGTCCCCGTATTGTTGGTGTTTACCGAGCAATTGATATTGGCCAGCTGAACAGTGGATGTACCGATAAGATCCGCCTGGTCGTTCAGAATCACTGTTGCGGCAGTGGTGGGATCACTTCCGATCAGCAGGTTGGAATTATTTAATTCTATATAGGTATTAACTGTTAAAGTAACACCCCCGTTTACCTGCAGTATACAACCGTCCAGCTTGATATCGCTTAAAGCGGGCGTACCGGGAGAAGGGTAGGCAGTGGAAGTGGATGTACCGTTATCGGGAACCACGGTTACGTCACTGTTGATTACAATAGTGCAATTAGTACAAGGATTAGGAGGCGGCACGCCTGGAGATCCCTGCCAGAAACGGGCATCATCGAGAGTATAATTGGAAGGATTTGAAAGGATGGAGGCATAAGTCACTGGAGGCTGCGCCTTCGAGAAAAAAGATGAAAATAAAAAAACCACTGTAAGAATCAGAAGGTAAAATTTTTTCATAATCAATTCATTAAACTGTTAATCGTTTAGCCATAGATCCTTTCAGAAGAAATCCTCAGGAGATCCTTTACTCATTAAAATAAAGCATGCAACAGGTATGGAACAGTTTTCAGCGGGGGACGATTGAGGCGGCTTTTTAGCGGATGGGGATTTTTGAGCGTGCGGTGGAAATTAACAGGATATTGGACAAAAATAAGCTACTCGACCGAATATTAACCAAAGCCTTTTTTTATTTTATCTACATTTTCCGGGGGAAAGTGTAAAACCCACCACAATTTATTTACCATCAATTCTTTTGCCAGGGATCAAAAGCTCGGTTTGTTTCAGCACGGGTTAATGATTATGCGGTCTGCCCGACTCCGCAGGCTTCCAGAAAAGCTTTCCGTATCCGGCTGGTTAGCGGAGCGGTAAGATCTGTCATCCGTTCGGGATGCCATTGAACCAGCAAAAGCCAGGAACGGTTCGCCGGATCCAGCCATTCCATCGCCTCTGTGACAACGGATTCACTGGTGGCGGTAATTTTCAAATCCCCGGCGGGCCGGTCTACCGACTGATGATGGGCAGAATTTACCAGGCCCGAATCTGTGCCACTGACCTGTTTCAGAAGGGATTCCGGAGCTATATCAATGGGATGCACCTGGTCAACCCCGTCTATTTTACTATGCAGCCGGGTATGCAATACAGTGGGGATATCTGGAACCAGGGTTCCGCCCAGGTACACATTGGCTATCTGTAATCCGCGGCAGATGCCCAGCAGGGGTCTTCCCTGTTCCAGCGCATTTTTGATAACGGACATCTCAAACCGGTCACGCTCCGGGATGATCTCTTTCAGTTCAAAATCTTTTACATATTCCGGCTTTCCGTATAGTTCCGGATGAACATCTTCCCCTCCGCTCAGTAAAACACCGTCACAACCGGCCACCGCTTCGGGATTATTCAGGGAAGCACTCAATTTTACGGCCTCTGCCGTTCCGGACGATTCGATCCAGCGGCGGTAATTCTCATATTTACCACAATCGGTAATGCCTATACGGAGTTTTTCAGTCATGATTCCAGGGTTGTTGATCAGAACTACAAATGTAAAGTAAATACAGATCCTTCATTTTCCACCGACTGCACCTGGATATTTCCCTTATGCAGCATCAGAATTTGCTGGCTTAGGCTCAACCCGATGCCACTTCCGTTTTTTCGGGTACTGAAAAAAGGAATAAAGATACGGTCCATCAGCGCCGGCGGAATGCCGCATCCGTTATCGGCTACTTTGATGTTGATCTTATTATTACTTACATTGAACGCCGATAACTGGATGCGCGGATGGGGTTTGTCCTTGACCGCTTCAATGGCATTCACCAGCAAATTGATCAGCACCTGTTCGATGAGGGTGGCATCCATTTCATATAAAAGTTCGGGATTCTGCAGGATGATCTCGAGCTGAACATTTTTCTGTCCGAGGGTCGGCTGCATCAGCTGATGCAGGTTCTCAAATAGATCGCGGAGCAGCACTTTTTTCAGGGTCGGGGAAATGATCTTGTTGAGGTTGCGGTAGGTTTCCGCAAATTTAAGCAGGCCCTCGCTCCGCCTCCGGATGGTTTCAATGCCGAGTTCAAGATCTTCGATGGCAGCAGGCTGCTCCAGCATCAGCTCGGTTGCCCGCTTGAGCCGGTCCAGCATGGTGTCTGCCAGCGAAGAAATGGGCGCCACGGAATTCATGATCTCATGGGTCATTACACTTAACAATTTCTGCCAGGCTTTGGCTTCCGTTTCATCCAGCGCCTCATTTACATTCTGGAATGCGGCCAGCTTGAACATTTTATTATCCGTT
>DASRLM010000363.1:0-8142 GCA_035648455.1 Puia sp.
GTGTGGGAACCGGCTGAAGACACGTATTGGGGATCCGAAACCACTTGGCTGGGTGGCGACCTGCGTTATGCTCATGGTTCCCCGGGCGTGGAAGAGGATCATGGCGTCGTTGTGTCGGACGACGATGCGGACGGTGATATCCACTCCCGCAACCTGGAAAAACCACTTGCCGCCGTGCAAATGGGTCTGATTTACGTGAATCCCGAAGGTCCTGACGGGAATCCTGACCCTATTGTTGCCGCTAAAGACATCCGCGATACGTTTGTCCGCATGGCCATGAACGATGAAGAAACGGTTGCCCTTATAGCAGGCGGGCATAGCTTTGGCAAAACCCATGGCGCAGCTCCTGCCACCCATGTAGGTAAGGAGCCTGAATCTGCCGGCATGGAATTGCAAGGCCTGGGCTGGAGCAACGATTATGGTTCCGGTAAAGGTGCTGACACCATTACCAGCGGGCTTGAAGTAATATGGACGAAAACGCCAACCCAATGGAGTAATAATTTCTTCGAAAACCTGTTTGGCTTTGAATGGGAACTTTCTAAAAGTCCGGCCGGTGCGCACCAGTGGGTAGCTAAAGATGCGGAGGGTATTATTCCTGATGCGTATGATGGTTCAAAAAAACATCGGCCAACCATGCTGACGACCGACATCTCTTTAAGGGTTGATCCGATTTACGAAAAAATATCCAGACGCTTTCTGGAAAATCCCGAAGCCTTTGCAGATGCTTTTGCCCGGGCATGGTTTAAATTAACGCACCGCGATATGGGACCCCGTGACCGTTACCTGGGCCCTGATGTGCCGGAAGAAGAACTGATTTGGCAGGATCCTGTTCCTTCGGTTGACCATACACTGACAGATGAAAAGGATATTGCCGCTTTGAAGTTAAAAGTATTGCAATCCGGACTGAGTGTATCCAAACTGGTTTCCACAGCATGGGCTTCGGCATCCAGCTTCCGTGGTTCTGACAAACGCGGCGGTGCGAATGGCGCCCGCATTCGCCTGGCTCCTCAAAAATATTGGCAGGTAAACAATCCGCCGCAGTTGCAGAAAGTATTGAATATCCTGGAGGGCATACAAAAAGAATTTAATGCTGCGCAGGCAGGCGGTAAAAAGATTTCGCTGGCAGATCTGATCGTACTAGCCGGTTGTGCAGGGGTTGAAAAAGCAGCAAAAGATGGGGGACATGCGATCACCGTTCCTTTCACACCCGGCCGCACGGATGCTTCCCAGGAACAAACTGATGTTGAATCCGTCGGCCATCTGGAGACTCCCGGCGATGGCTTCCGCAACTACCGCAAATCAAAATTCCCGGTATCTACCGAAGAATTGCTGATCGATAAAGCTCAACTGCTCACACTGACAGCGCCCGAACTGACCGTATTGGTGGGTGGTATGCGTGTAATGGACACGAATTTTGACGGTTCCAGAGATGGCGTTTTCACCTCACGCCCAGGCCTTCTTACCAACGATTTTTTTGTCAATCTGCTCGACATGCGCACGGCATGGAAAGCCGTATCCGGTGACAACGAACTGTTTGAAGGCAGCGACCGTGCTACTGGTGAAATAAAATGGACAGGCACCCGTGCAGATCTGGTGTTTGGCTCTAACTCAGAACTGAGAGCTGTTGCGGAAGTGTACGCAAGCACAGATGCCCAGGACAAATTTGTGAAGGACTTCGTAGCAGCCTGGAACAAAGTGATGAATCTGGACAGGTTTGATTTAGCCTGATTGTCTACTTGAAATTAGTAACCGATCCGTAGGCAATTTAGGTTTCTCTCTAGAACTTCACATTGGGCGGTAACTGCTGAGTGGCTGTTGTCAGCAGGCAGCGGAATTTTCCATTGGTAATCTGTATCACACTACTCCCGTTTGTAGTTCCGAAACTGCCGCTGAATATTCCTTCTACGATATTGCCGGTCTGATCAAAATTTGTAACCGTGATCGTTCCTGACCCATGATTTGCGGGACTCGTGTTATACCCGGCCGAATTATCGGCATAGGCTCCGGCCGTATACAGGTCGTTCTCAAAATCATATGCCTTTCCCAGCGTAATATTTTTGGGGAAGACCAATGCGATCGCACTGGTATCCTTATTGGCCAGCTGGATCCCCAGCGCTAGTACAACGGAAACAGAACCTGAACTCGTAATTTCAGCTACAGCAAACACATCCCCGGTATTCGTGTTGTAATTGGCATTCCAGGATTTACCGTTAACTGTCGCGCTCAGGTAATAAGCTGATGAACCACTGTTGTCGGAACCGGAACTTTTTTTACAGGCCGGAAAGAGGAGAAGGGATAAACAGCAGACGGCTATCAGGACGGCGCAAAGCGTAACATTTTTCTGTTTCATGAATTTTGAGTCAGGTAGTTAAGGAAAATTGTTCGGGGTTTCCCAAATGAAATTGGATAGCAGAAGCCGCGCGAGGGCTGTTGAATGAAATGCAAGTCTAACTAAATTGTGTGGTTGGAAAAATACCTACTGCTAACTATTTCTACGGGCAGCAGGCGTCAGTTGATCAACCCGTTTTCCCTGGCAAAATTGAGTATTCCCACAGGTGTGTAAATATTTAATTTACGGCCGATGTTGCGGCGGTGGGTGTTGATGGTGAACTCACTAAGAAATAATTGTTCACTGATTTCTTTCGTGGTAAGCGCGCGTGTAATCATGCGTATGATTTCGATTTCCCTTTTGGTGAGTTGAAATTTTTTGGCGAAATCATCGGTCAGTTCCGGCGCAGGTGAAGGTTCAGTCAGGATATCCGGAAACCAGGTGCCGCCGCCAGCTACCGCAACAACGGCTTCTTTGATAACAGCAGATGGGCTGCTCTTTGGCAGGAATCCGGAAGCGCCCAACGTTTTCATTTCACTGACCAGTTTGGGCTGGGTATAACTGCTGAATACAATAACCTTTGTTTGCGGAAATTCATTTCTTATTATTTTCAGGGAATCAATGCCATCCAGTTTTGGCATGTTCAGATCAAGTAATACGATATCAGCGGCTATGATCCTCAATTTAGCGATCAGTGACCTTCCGTTCGAAGCCGGTGTGAGTAATTCCGCATCTTTGATTTCTTCCAACACGGTAGTCAGCCCCTCTACCAGTAAGGGATGATCGTCTGCAATCATGATCCGCAGGGACATATTTTTTAGCTTTTAAGTTATTATTCAGACTTCAATTTCAATCGTGATCAATGTTCCATGATCTTCTTTCCGGGCAATTTCCATTCTTCCTTTAAAATACGCAATTCTGGACCGGATCGTTTCCAGGCCCTTGCCTTTTTCATTTGGCGCTTCGGGAATGCCAATACCATCATCTTCCAGGATCACGGATATATGCTCTGCATGCTCTATCAATTCCAGCCTTGCCAGGCTGGCATTTGCGTGTTTCAATATATTATGCAGCAATTCCTGGATGATCCGGTACAGGTCATTCAAAAAAGAGATCTGGTATTTGTCCGTATTTTCAAAACCGATGATCACGGTTTCCATTTTGATCTTTTCGGACAGGTTAACCGTATCTGCCAGGTCTTCAATGGCTTTGCGGAATCCGAACTTTTCAATAACCAGTGGCGTCAGCCGGTGGCTGAGGTCACGAATAGTGCCGGTGACGGAAAGAAGAATCTCCTGCGTTTTCTGTAATTTCTTTTCCGCCTGTTTATCCTGTCTTCCTTTTTCCAGTGTTGATGAAATATTAAGAGAAGCCAGTGCCAGCATGGCGCTCACTTCGTCATGCAACTGATCGGCTATCTTGCGCCGTTCGTTTTCTTCGGCCTCCATGGCATTGCGCATCAACGCTATGTCGCGCTCTTTTTCCATTTGTTCGATCCTGCCCTGTTGAAGCGCTTCTTTCTGCCGGCCGCGTACCTGCCGGACTCGCAGATATAATACCAATAACACAATGATGAGAGCAGTAAAACCGATCAGTATGCCATAAAAAATCCGTTCCCTGCGAAGTTGTTTCATGCTCACCGCACTTTCTTCATTCAGCCGGGTAATCTGCAATTCGCGGTTCTGCAATAAGATCGTTGACTGTATTTGTTCGATAGACCGGTATCTGTTGAGATCAGTTAATGAATCTTTGATAGCATAATAAGTCTCCAGGGCATTCCCATACCCGATATAATCTGCTTTGGCTTTTAACAGCTCGGCATCGTATTTATAATAACTCAAGCCGATCGCTGAATATTTGCGGGTATCCTTTGATAAATGAAAAGTATTCAATACCTGCTCTGCTTCGTTGAGGTGATACGTGTGGATGAGCGCATGGGCATAATAGATCTCAGGGGGGATGAGGTGCTGGGATTGGGTATTACCCTTCTTTAAAGCGGTTGCGTAATAATGCAGGGCGAGGTTGTATTTGTTTGCATGTTCAGCCAGCATGCCCGCCGCAATAAAATAGCTCAGGTAGGGTATGCTGTCTTCCGGTAGATTAAATTGTGAGCGGCTCTTATCCAGGAATTCCTTTGCCCTATCAAAATCATTCTGATAGGCTTTGACAATGGCCATGTCTGCATTAAAATAGGGCGCGTTGATGCTGGCCGGATTGGGTTTGATTGTAGCGTCATAAAATAGTTCGGCAAACTTCCCTGCATTGTTATAATCCGTCAGCAATAGATTTATCTGCATCAGGTTATAATAAACACTGGGACCGGCATTCCTGAAGCAGAACGCCGTTCGCTCATATAGTTTCCGCGGATAATGATTCAGCGTGGAATCCTTTGCCAGTTCATAGAGTGATTCAAATGCGGTCACCTGCTTTTGCAGATTGTTCTGCAGGTACATATACGCGCAGTTATACCGCGCAGTAAAAAGCGCGTTCTTATCCCGAAGACCCGCGGCCAGATCAACGGCCTGTTCAAAATAATAGCGCATGGAAGCCGTATCTCCGTTGCGCGTCATGGCCTTAAAACTGTATAAGAAAGACAGGTTCTCCCTATCGTTTGCCTGTTTACAAAGCGCTTCTCCGGTTTGCACATATTTATCCAGGGAATCAATTTTCCCCCATTCGCCATACATCAGCGTCATGCCAACCAGCGCTTCCCTGTAATATCTTTCGGGAAGGGAAGCGTTCCTGAGAATTTCCTGATAGTATTTTTCGGCCTCTTCGAAATAGCCCGTTGATTCTTTTGCCCTTGCCCATCCCATCAATAAGATATAGAGCCAGCGCCGGTTTCCGGAGGCCTTCACCATGGGTGTATAATCCGACAAGATCTCGTAACTCAGTTTAAGATCTGTTTTACCGATATCCTGCATCAGATCGCAAGCCGCGCGAAACGTTTTTTCCGTTAGCGGTTGTTCCCTGAGTTCCTTCCAGGCTTTCCTTCCTTCAGCATCTGTATCGGTTTGGGCTGATACGGCCAGCCTCAGAAAGAGGAAGCAGCAGAGCCCCAGGGTCCTTATCATGAATTTAAGCTACAGGAAAAAGTCCATTTGTCAAAGAGAGCAGCTTATCCGCCGCCAAATAGATATCCCACAGTAAGGCCGAGGTTAAGCGTATGGATGCTTGCCCGATGCTGCTCGTCAGGATCCTCTGTTGTATGGATCATATTCAGCAATCCGAAATCGAGTTTTGCACTGAACACGATCTGTTTATTGTATTGATAGCCTGCTAAAAGATCCAGTCCCAGATCTATTTTTTTGTATGTACGTCCATAGTCACCCTGGTCACTTCCAAAGGCGATAGCCGTCGTTCTGGTACCGGCCCAGTTATATTTTCCCCCAAGGTTAAAGGCCAGATAGGGGCCCAGGCCGAAGAAAAAGGGATTTTCGGGGGATGCATGATAAGTAAAATCCAGGGGAAGTTTAATGAAGGAAACGTGAATGGCTGATCTGTCGCCTTCCACCACTGCAGATGCTCTTTCGAGGGAATAACTTAGAGCCGGTCTGAAGAAAAATTTTTTATCCGTCAATGGCACATCCGCAAACGCTCCAATTTCGAATCCAATTCCGGGGCGTGCTCCCGACACCTCGTAAGTCGGATATTTTACGATCGCACCGGAAAAGTTTGGTCCGATGGTTCCGCCAAACTTAATCTGGCTGTAGGATGATTGGACAAAAAGACCTGAAATGAGCATTAGAAAGAATATCCTTCTGTATTTTAATATTTTTCTCATAAAAGAAGTTTAGGGTTTGGTGGTTTTGATGGAATGCGCTTATGGACTGGACGATAGAATATTTCTGTAAGTTTCAGCAAAGCGCTCAACTGAAAAATACCTAGTTCTAACTATTTTGAACTTGTGCTGATCCGGCAAAGCAATACAGAAAGTACAAAGTCGGCGTATCCCATTATTTATTTCCTGTTTGCTAACTCAAATACTTTTCCTAGGTTTGTGCCATCTTATTCCCGGTAGTCCCTGAAGCAATTCAAGCTATCGGGTTTCGTTTTTTAGACCGGCAATCCGAATTCGTAAGAACTTCAGGTAGATAATCGCTTGTTTCCAAAATAAAGAAAGGGATGAAAATAAGGAGGGTGAAAACCCCTGCGGAGATCTGGGGATTAACCTTTTAATGTGGCCACCTACGCTACCACCTACGCTAAAGCTTCGGCGGCTAAAAAAGCTTCGGTGGTTAAAAAAAGCTTCGGTGGCGTATAAGCTTACTCAGAACGAAGGCTGTCTTCGGCAGCCGAAGCTCATTCTGAGCGAAGGCTGTTGACCGGATTGGCAACCGCCGCCATCACGGACTGAGCGCTGACCGCGATAAAAGCGACGACCATGGCCAGCAGTCCCGCCAACAGGAAAACACCGGCTCCCATCGTGGTGCGATAGGCAAAGTCCTGCAGCCAGCGGTTCATGACAAACCAGGCAACGGGTGCGGCGACTATAAACGCCATCATCACCAGCTTCAGGAAATCCGCTGCCAGCAGGGCAACAATCTGACGGACGGAGGCACCCAGCACTTTTCTTACGCCGATCTCTTTGACGCGCTGACGGGTGGACAAATGGGCGAGGCCGAATAATCCCAAGGCGCAGATCATGATGGAGAGCAGAGCGGCCACCCGGATCACCTGCTGCCAGTGTGATTCCTGCACATATTCTTTTGCATTGAGCTCGTCCAGGAAATGAACCTGGTATTGCAAGTTGGGCATCGCTTGTCTGAAAGCTTTTTCCCATGCAGCCATGGCTTCCTGCTGTTTTGACTTTTCAAATTTTACAAGGATGCCGCCATCGGTCCAATCGCCCATGAACAGCATCATGGGCGGAATGCGTTCCCGCAAAGATCCGGTGTGGTAGTCTTTTACCACGCCGATGATAGTTTTGGCTTCGCCGTTAAAAGGTTCATTGGTAAAAACCCTGGCGCCGATGGGATCTTCCAGACCTGCTGCTTTCACAAAGGTTTCGTTTACGATCACGGACCGGGTTTTATCTGTTGCAAAGGCGGCTGAGAAATTGCGTCCTGCTTTCATGGGTATTTCCAGCAAGGGGAGATAGTGTTCATCGGCCTGCCGGTGCACGGCGCCGATATAGCGGTCGTTTATTTTTGTATTGCGGACCGCGTTATTGCCATTGTCAGTAAATGATATCGCGGCAATAGCAGGCTCCCTGGAAATTTCATTCTGCAGAAAGGACCGGATCTGCGCATAGTCACGGTCGCCCACCAGAGAAGTGCGGATGACGAGCTGCGGATTATATCCTAGATCCTTTGTACGCACATAATCCATTTGCCGGTAATAGACCAGCGTGGCCATCAGCAGGAAGATGGCGAGGGAGAACTGGATCACGACCAGGACGCGACCGAATGCATTCCTGCCGGATAATCTTTGCCTGTTGTAAAGCACTTCCGCCGGTTTAAAGTTTGACAGGACTTTTGCCGGGTAGAGACCGGCTAGCAGAACGATCACGACGAGCAGCAGGGCAAAATAAAAGAGCAGGGTCGCGTCCAGACTTTCACTAAGCAAAATCTGTTTACCCGTTAACCGGTTGAACAGGGGCAGGGAAAAACGTGTACCGATGATGGCCAGCACGAAGGCCAGGAGACATAATATGGCGGACTCGCCCAGGAACTGCCGGATGATCTGGACCTTGCTGCCACCCGCTATTTTCCGCACGCCGACTTCCTTTCCCCTTTTCAAAGAAGCCGCGATGCTGATATTGATAACATTGATGGCGGCCATCAGCAAAATAAACCCGGCGATGCCCAGGA
>DASRLM010000364.1:0-3534 GCA_035648455.1 Puia sp.
ATTGTTATCAAATGGATGTCATGCGATAATATCGCGGACAACTTTTCCGGACACATCTGTGAGCCGGAAACGTCTTCCCTGCATTTTAAAAGTGAACCGTTCATGATCTATGCCCATCAGATACAGCAAGGTGGCCTGGAAGTCATGTACGTGCACCGGATCCTTTACAATGTTATAACTGAAATCATCGGTTTCTCCATAAGTGATCCCACCTTTCACGCCGGCGCCTGCCATCCACATGGTGAAACAGCGCGGATGGTGATCGCGTCCGTAATCATCTGCCGTGAGCTTTCCCTGGGAATATACGGTACGACCGAATTCGCCGCCCCAGATCACCAGTGTGTCTTCCAGCATGCCCCTTCTTTTCAGATCCTTGATCAGTGCGGCGGTGGCCTGATCGGTATCCTTACACTGATGGGCTATTCCTTTGGGTAACCCATTGTGCTGATCCCATCCCTGATGATAAAGTTGCACAAATTTTACGTCCTTCTCCAATAATTTACGCGCCAGGATGCAATTGGCCGCATAGGTTCCCGGATTGCGGCTGTCCGGTCCGTACATCTCAAATACTTCATCCGGTTCCCTGGAAATATCCATCACCTGCGGCACGGAAGTCTGCATGCGATAAGCCATTTCATATTGTGAAATACGGGCCTCAACCTCCGGATCGCCATAGGCGCTGTTCTGTAGTTCGTTGAGCTTGGACAGATAGCCCAGCATTTCTTTCCGGTCATCGCCATCGTATCCATCAGGGTTGTTGAGGAAGAGCACCGGATCCTTACCTGACCCAAACTGAACCCCCTGAAATTTCGACGACAAAAATCCATTTCCCCACAAACGCGAATAGAGCGGTTGGTCCTTCACCGCGTTTTTGGAAACGAGCACTATAAAGGTGGGCAGGTTGAGATTGTCGGAGCCCAATCCGTAACTGATCCAGGAACCAATGGAAGGTCTGCCCGGGAGCTGGTTGCCGGTTTGAAAAAAAGTAAGTGCGGGATCGTGGTTGATCGCTTCAGAATAAAGGGAATTGATCACGCAGAGTTCATCCACCACTTCCGCTGTATAGGGAAGCAGTTCGCTCACCCAGGTTCCATTCTTGCCGTGACGGTTGAATTTAAATATGGAGGGGGCTATGGGTAAAGTACTCTGACTGGCGCTCATGCCCGTCAGCCGTTGGCCCTGCCTCACCGATGCGGGAAGATCCTGCCCTGCCATGCCCACGAGTTTAGGTTTATAATCAAAAGTCTCGAATTGCGAAGGACCTCCGGCCATTGTCAGGTACACCACTCTTTTTGCCCGGGGTGCAAAATGGGGTATTGCTTTCAGGATGTCTTCTTCAAAAGTGGACGTGGCAGCGGGTCCGGGTGCAGCGGAACTTCCTCCGAAGAGGCGGTTGCCAAACAGGGATCCCATGGCCAGTGCCCCGAGGCCAAGGGTCGTCCTGGTCAGGAAATGGCGCCGGTCCAGTCTTTTATTGATCTCCTCGTAAGAAGGACCATGTAACCTGAAATCTTCGTCGTGGGAATGTGCCATGATTTTATCTTTTTGTCAGTGTCGCGTCTGAATTTAAAATAGTATTGGCCACTACGGCATCCGCCGCCACACGGGCAGGATCCAGGGTGTCATCGATCTTGTATTGCCCTGCATGCAGCCAGCCGGATGCCTTTTCCGGATGCGCTTTGAATTTCGTTTGTTCTTTTTGTTGAAGCCCGGCAAGCAGATCCAGTTCCGTTTCCGATGGTTCCTGTGCCGTTAGTTTCTGATAAATGCTTTTGAGTGCTTCCCGGGTATCGCCTGCCTTCGTCATTTGTTCACCGAGCACTTTGCAGGCTTCCAAAAAAGTCGGATCATTCAGGGTCACCAGTGCCTGCAACGGGGTATTCGTGCTTTGCCGGCGGACAACACAATAACTTCGGGAAGGTGCGTCGAATGTGGAGAGGGTGGGATTGGGCACGGACCTTTTCACGATCACATAAATACTGCGACGGTAAACAGCGGCTCCGGAATCCGGAACATATGTGGCGCTGTTGATCTCCCAAAGTCCCGGAGGCTGATAGGGCCTGATGCTTTTGCCGCCGATCTTCGGATTCAACAGTCCGCTGGCCGTCAGGGCATTGTCGCGGATCATTTCGGCGGACATTCTGAATGCCGGGCCGTGCGACAATAACCGGTTCTCCGGATCCTTTTCTCTAACGTCTTTGCTTACACGCGAATCCTGCCGGTAAGTGGCCGACATCACGATCAGTTTATTTAATTTTTTTATGTCCCAGCCGGATTCCCGGAACGAAACGGCGAGCCAGTCCAGGAGTTCCGGGTGGCTGGGCATTTCGCCCTGGTTGCCAAAATCTTCGGCCGTTTTGACCAGCCCCACGCCAAAGAAATTTTGCCATAACCGGTTCGCTTCAACCCTTGCCGTGAGCGGGTTATTTTCATCGGTCACCCATTGTGCCAGCCCGTACCGGTTTTTTGGAAGTGTTGAAGGAAAGGGAAAGATGGCTTCCGGGGTATTCGGAAATACCTGTTCTCCCGGCGCATCATAGTTACCCCGCTTCAGCAGGTGCGTGATTTTGGGTTTGGGCATTTCCTGCATAACCATCAGTTCGGGAATATTCTCTATTGAATCGGCCAGAGCGGTACGCAGTTGTTTCAGTTCCTGCCGTTCTTTTATGGCAGGCGGATATACGGCCGATAAATAATAATCCTTTAATATGGCCAGTGAAGCAGCATCCAGATCATTCCTTTTTTTATGGCCGATGGATGCCCAGCTGGTTTTGGCCGCGAGGATCTGAATTTCATAGGGCGTCAGTTCACGGTTATACACCGTGATGTCATCTGCTTTGCCGCCTTTGAAACCGAGACCGCGCGACCATCCGCCGATCTGAAGTCCCGGTTGTTTTTGTTCCTGTAAAAGAATGTCTTTCGTAAGCTGGTCCACTACCGTTTCCATGACCATCTCCTTTCCGTTCATGAATAACCGGAATCCTTTTGCTTTGGAGGATCCGTCGTAGGTAACCGTTAATTGTATCCACTGGTCCCTGGGAATATTATCTTTCGTCATTTTGGTGATGGCGTTGGAAGGAGCGGTATGGCTCATATTCAATTCGAGTTTGTCATCCTTCAGATAGAGATGATAACCCCGGTAGTTGTAGAGTCGTTCAGATATGCCCTTGTGAAAAATAACACCTTCGTTCAATTCTTTCGGAATGTTGATCCATATCCCGATGCTGAAAGGTTCGGTTCTTCTGAACACACCGGTGGTATCCATATCCAGCCAGCTGTCGCCATTCAGTAGAAGAGCCTTTCCTTTATCTCTGCTTACATAAATGGGGCTTTCACCCGGGCCGGATTCGCGCTTCATGCTTCCGGTCTGCCGGGGATTCAGTGCGTCAACCAATTTGGCCTTATCAAAATTGTACAAGGCCCGCAATCCGCTGCAGGAATCATTTCTCCGGATAACTTTTCATAATCGCCATCTTGGATCCATTTTTCAAAAGCCTGGTCAGCTTCTTTTTTTGTCTGGTCCAGTTTTTTCTC
>DASRLM010000365.1:0-7231 GCA_035648455.1 Puia sp.
CACAAGGGGAGCCTGGTGTATATTGAAGGAAGATTGCGCACGCGCAGCTGGGAGGACAAGGAAGGGAATAAAAAATTTGCTACGGAAGTAGTTGGAGATAATCTGATTATGCTCGATAAACGGACCGAAGCCAATCATGCTCCGCATCCGCCACACGAAGGATTGGAAGGAATGAACGGTCCCGATTCATCCCTGCTCGGAGAACCTTCCCCCGATTTACCGTATTGAAACAGAATAGCCGCAGATTTTGTATAAATTTACAATCCTGAATAAACGCGGGCCGCGCTTGTCGGCTTCGCGGAGGGACAGGAATTTAAATGAAACCGGACTATTTTGGATCACCCTTTTAACATTTCAACAGCCAGCGGACCATCTGATTTTCTCCTGATCATCAATGTTCAGGCCACCACGATCCTGGTTATTCTCATCCTTTTTTTTCTGGTCATGTCTTTTATAGTGTCCGGATCCCGGATCGCTTTTTTTTCGCTGAGCGATAAGGAAATAAATATACTGAAAACAAAACAGGATAGTTCCTGGAGAAGGATTGTTAATCTGCTGGAAGAGCCAAAGGCCCTGCTGGCTTCCCTGCTGATCGCCAACATCCTGCTGAATATCGGCATCATCATTCTGTCTAACTTCCTGATCGACCAGGTAATTCCTTTTAAGCAGGATTACTGGTTTTTTGAGTTTCTCATCAAAGTGTGCATGGTGAGTTTTGTGCTCATCCTGTTCGGAGAAGTAATGCCGAAAGTCTGGGCCAGTCAGAATACCCTGCAATTTGCTTTTTATACGTCGGGAGTAACCGAAGTGATCCACCTGCTCTTTAAACGGCTGGGGATCCTGCTGGCCTACCAATCAGAAAAACTCGAACGGTTATTCGGCAGTCAGCGCTCCGCAGCAAACAGTCTCGAACAACTGGATCATGCCATTGACAACGATACCACCGAAGAAGAAAAAACCATCCTGAAAGGAATTATCAAATTTGGTCAGATTACGGTTAAGCAGATCATGAAAACCAGGCTGGACGTAAATGGTGTGGAAGCGGGCCTGAACTTCGGTGAATTAAAATTGAAAGTGGAAGAATTGCACTACTCCCGGCTTCCGGTGTATAAGCGGAGTCTGGACGAAATATCCGGTATGGTACACACCAAGGACCTGATCCCTTATCTGAATGAACCGGATGCATTCGACTGGCACTCGGTTCTCCGGGCCCCTTATTTTGTTCACGAACATAAAATGATCAAGGACCTGATGCAGGATTTCCAGACTGACCGCATTCATTTTGCGATTGTAGTGGACGAATTCGGTGGAACCAGCGGGATTGTTACCCTGGAGGATATCATGGAAGAAGTGATCGGGGATATCAAAGATGAATTTGATGAAGATGAAGGATCTTCCACAAAGCAGGAGGATGGATCTTTTGTATTCGAAGGAAGAACCATGATGAATGACGTTTGTAAGGCCATGAACCTTCCCGTGGATACATTTGACCAGGTGAAGGGGGATTCTGATTCGCTGGCCGGACTGATCCTGGAACTGGCCCGGGAAATCCCCAAAGTGAATGATGTAATCACCTGCGGAGATTTTCAATTCACCATACTGGAAGCAGACAGCAGTCGCATAAAAAAAGTTAAAGTGAGTATAAATTAATAAAACCCTCTCCGATTGTACAAGACATCCGGCCCGCTTTCTGTTTTTATGCTGCTGACGGTCGTGATCGCCTGCAACAGCGTCTACACACCAAAACCGCGTGGTTATTTCCGGATCGATTTTCCCAAACATGAATACCAGTCGTTCAACCGCCCCGATTTCCCATATTCTTTTGATTACCCGGTATACGGCGAGGTCGTTCGCGATACTTCTTTTTTCGGCGACAGGCCGGAAAACCCTTACTGGATCAATATTGATTTCCCCCGTTTCCATGCCCGCATATACATCAGTTATAAAAAAGTGGAAGGAAATAATTTTGTGAAACTGAGGGAAGACGCGTACAAGATGACCTATAAGAACACCTACAAGGCCACATCCATCGAAGACTCCCTGATCAGCACCCCGCTGGGCGTGCACGGGATTTTTTCCATGTGGGCGGAAATGCGGCAACAGCGAACCAGTTTTTTGTTAGTGATTCTGTTAAACATTTTCTGCGTGGTGCCCTGTATTTCGATACTACGCCCAACGAAGATTCCTTAAACATGGTGAACCAGTTTCTTCAGAAAGACATGAACCACATCATCAATACCCTGCACTGGAAAAACCAGGGCCGGTAAGGATCTTTCAACCCCCTTTTCTCCTAACTTTGCACAGATCATCAAATTTTTTCCTTGATAGCGATAGATAATAAATTAGTCAGCGATCAGGTAACTGCTGAACAGTTTGTCTGTGATCTCAATTACTGTAAGGGTGGTTGTTGCGAAGACGGAGATTCAGGCGCCCCGCTGGAAAAAGAAGAGCTGCAAACCCTGCGGGATATTTACCAGTCGGTAAAACCTTACCTTTCGCCCGAGGGGATAAAAGTGCTTGAACAGGAAGGCCTCTTTGCTTACGACCAGGAATTCGGATGGGTAACGCCAACGGTCGGCGGACGGATATGCGCCTATGGTTTCAGGGATAAACAGGGCGTGATCAAATGCGGAATAGAACAGGCCTATCTGGACAACCGGATTTCCTGGAAGAAACCCATCAGCTGTCACCTTTTTCCGGTAAAAATAACCCGAAGTAAACGGCAGAGCCTGGAATACGTGAATTATGAACCCCGGGAGGACCTGTGCAAAGCGGCATGTAAATTGGGAAAGAAGCTGAAAGTACCGGTGTATGAATTTATAAAGGAGGCCCTGATCCGGAAATACGGGACTGATTTTTATTTAACCCTCGAAGCATCTGCCAAACATCTTAAAAAGGATAAAGCCTGACCTTGTATATGCGTATTTTCCGTGCAGCTGTTTTACCCGTCGTTTGTTTATCATTCGTTTTATCTGCTCAGGCCCAGACTCCTGATGCCTGGAAGTCATACCGTGTTCTGCCGGGTTATCCATATTCCGTGAATTCGAAAAAATTGTTTCACAACAAGAAGAAAGCCGGTCTGGAAAACAATATAGCCGACTTTTATTTATACCGCAACGGGGTGCTGGTGAAGCCGCCCAGGAATATCCGAAATGATTTTTTCCCGGCCGGTTGTCTTTGCTTTAAATACGACGACACCTTATTGCTCAACAGCGGCCTGGGCTCTGCTGTGGGCGTGGGCGTCGGTATAAAAATTTACGGTCAAAAATTTACCAGTTCCCTCCACGCAAATACGAAGAACCAACCGGTCTACAAGCAATCCAAACTGGATACGATTTATCTCGAAAGTATTCTGGCAAAACCTGAAACACAATCACTCAGGTTATACCGATCCCCGAGTTTTACCGCTGATGAAGTGATCATTGGAGAATACCGGGCCACATATAAAAAATTTTATAAGAAAAACGACCACGATGGTGATGATCCGTATGTGTACACCGTCAGGATTATTTTCAAATGCCGGGTGACCGGAGGAATGGACAGCCTCAAGACCCTTACAGGCAGGACCAACAAATAGCCCTACGCTTCCATCGCCCTTATTTATTACCTTCATTACATGGGTAAACCAGACAAAGCTGCATCCTTTTTAGATAAGAGCCGGATTAAGGCGGGGGACATGGATCACCGCAAAAAAATCAATTTTAATATTGGCCGCTACAATGCGGTTGTACCTCAGGGGAAACAGCAATTTGACAATGTGAACCTCGCGAGGGAACGGGCTAAAAATATCAAATGGCGCGCGGTAGAAACCCTGGACCAGCAGCTCGAACGTTTTGAGCAGGCCTTCAGCAGTAAGGGCGGTAAAGTGATCTGGGCCGAAGACGCGGAAACGGCGCTCCGGGAAATTATGCTCATCTGCCAGGAGAAACAATGCAGGACCATCGTGAAAAGCAAAAGCATGGTGACTGAAGAAATTCACCTCAATGATTTTTTGGAAAAGCAGGGCATTGAAAGTGTGGAAACGGATCTGGGGGAATATATCCAGCAGCTCGACCACGAACCGCCCTATCAT
The DNA here is from genome assembly GCA_035648455.1 of Puia sp. Lineage (GTDB taxonomy): Bacteria > Bacteroidota > Bacteroidia > Chitinophagales > Chitinophagaceae > Puia. The sequence goes on from DASRLM010000365.1 coordinate 4,073, forward strand.
ATTGTAACACCGGCAATGCACAAAAGCAAAGAAGACATCGCCCGGCTTTTCCATGAAAAACTGCATGTGGCACCCGGACTTTCCCCCCAGGAGCTGACGCTGGTGGCGCGGGATAAACTGCGTTCAAAATACCTCGAAGCATCCATAGGCATAACCGGGGCCAATTTTATCATTGCAGAAACAGGGAGTATTGCTATCAGTGAAAATGAAGGTAACGGCAGACTGAGTTGTTCCCTTCCCAAAACCCATATTGTAATTGTCGGAATCGAAAAGGTAATTCCATCTTTAACTGACCTGGCGCTTTTCTGGCCCCTGTTATCTACTTTCGGCACGGGTCAGCGGGTGACCACTTACAACAGCATCATTTCCGGACCGAAACAAAACGGTGAATACGATGGCCCGGAAGACATGTATGTTATCCTGCTGGACAATGGCCGCACCAATTTACTGTCCAATGTTAAAGTGCGGGAAAGCCTGTATTGTATACGTTGCGGAGCCTGCCTGAATGCCTGCCCCGTATATAAAAACATTGGCGGTCATGCTTATGGTTCCACATACAGCGGACCGATCGGAGCGGTGATTACCCCACACCTCAACGGAATGAAGGAGTGGAACCATCTGAGTTATGCATCTTCCCTTTGCGGTAATTGTACCGCTGTTTGTCCCGTGAAAATCAACCTGCATGAGATATTGCTGGAGAACCGCAATGAGGCGGTGCAGGAAGGCGATGCGGCCTGGATGGAAAAAATTGCCTGGCGTGGATGGAAACAGGCCAGCCTGCACCGGAAATGGATGAATATGGCCAATTATAAATTGAAGAACTGGGTGATCAACAGGTTGTTTAAAGGATGGACCCGACAAAGGGCAGACCTGCTGTTTCCGGAAAAGACCTTCAATGAACGCTGGAAAGAAAGAACGGATAACCATGCTGCTCTATAGCGAAAATACCAGCCAGCGGCTATCTTACATCATCGGGCTGCTGGGAAATGAGATCTTCTGTGAGCCACTCCGGCATACGACAGATAAAAAAGCATTTCTGGGAGAAACCGGGCCCAGGATCAACTATAGTTCCGAACGCCTGTTTCCGGGAGAATTTTTTATCCGGCCACATCCGCTGCTTTTTGAACAGGTCATCCGGGAACAGGAGATCAACTGCTTTTCTTTTCTGGATCAGCCCGCATTTTTCGCAACCGGCGGCGATTACCCATTCGATCTGTTTGCTGCAAGCTTTTACCTGCTGAGCCGTTATGAAGAGTATCTCCCGTTTGATCCGGACCGGTACGGAAGATTTCCTTACCAGGCGTCGATTGCCTTCCGGGAAAAATTTCTGGATTGTCCTCTGGTTAATGTCTGGCTGGAAGGGTTTAAAAAAATTTTGCATGAAAAATTTCCCGAACTCCTTTTCCGGATCAGGGATTTCAGATTTCTACCCAGTTATGATATCGACATGGCCTATGCCTATAAGTACAAAGGATTTGTCCGCAATGCCGGCGGTCTTGTACGGTCACTCGTAAAAGGGGACTGGAAAGGATTGTTTGACCGCTGGGATGTTTTGTTCCAAAAAAAGAAGGATCCGTTCGACAACTACGAATGGCTGGATTCCCTGCACCTGTATTGCCGGACCCGGGCCTATTATTTTTTTCTGCTCGCCCGGAAACAAAAAGGAGTGGATAAAAATATTTCTCCGGAACTGGAAGAAATGCGGTCGCTGGTATCTTACCATGCAAAAGGATATGTCGTGGGCATTCATCCTTCCTGGCAGAGCGGGGATGATGAACAGGTGCTGAAGAAAGAAATAGAATGCCTGGGAAACATCACCGGCTTGCCGGTTAAATACAGCCGTCAGCATTATATCCGGATGGTTCTGCCCCAGACCTACCGCAACTTGCTCAGGGCGGGCATTGTAAAAGATTTTTCCATGGGATACGGAGGTGCCAATGGGTTCAGGGCTTCCATCGCGTCTTCCTTTTACTGGTACGATCTGGAAGAGGAAAAACAAACCGGGCTGAAGCTGTACCCATTTTGTTTCATGGATTCCAATGCTTTTTATGAAGGCAAATCAACACCGCAGCAAGCCTTTCTGGAACTGATGCATTACTATCGAAAAATAAAACAACTGAACGGGTTGATGATCACCGTTTGGCACAATCAGTTCTTCGGACCGGATCCCCTCTTCGCCGGATGGAAAGAAGTATACGAAGTCTTTTTAAGGGACGAGATCTATTGGGATATGTAACCGGATCAGTGTTTGAAATGCCGCATCCCGGTCATTACCATCGCCAGATTTTCCTGTTTGCAAAATGCAATCGAATCCTTGTCGCGTACAGAACCACCGGGTTGTATAAAAGAAGAGATGCCTGCCGCCGCCGCCATACGAACACAATCGTCAAATGGAAAGAATGCATCGGAAGCAAGTGAGGCTCCTTTTAAGTCAAATTTAAATTGTTCTGCTTTTTCAATGGCCTGCCGAAGCGCATCAACGCGGCTCGTTTGACCACAACCTTTTCCAACGAGTTGTTTGTTCCTGACCAGGGCAATGGCGTTTGATTTTAAATGCTTGCACACCAGGTTGGCGAAAATAAGATCAGCTTTTTCCGCTTCCGTGCTCGGTCTTCCGCCAACTTCTTCCCATTTCAGATAGTTCCCCAGATCGGAATCCTGCACCAGGGTGCCATTCAATAATGATTTCCGAATTGGCTGACTGGCAGGTGAACCGGGAAATAACTGAAGCAGAATTCTGTTCTTTTTGGATTTTAACAGGCTCAGTGCCTGTTCAGAAAATGAAGGAGCGATCAGCACTTCGAAAAACAAATCATGGATGGCTTCTGCTGTTGACGGATCAATTTCATTATTACAAACCAACACGCCGCCAAACGCACTTTCCGGATCGCCAGCCAGGGCAGTCGTCCAGGCGTCTTTTGTATGCTGACGCAGGGCTATGCCGCAAACATTGGTATGTTTGATTACCGCGAATACGGTTTTGCCGTCAAATTCACGGATCAGCTGGATGGCCGCATCAATGTCCACGAGGTTATTGTACGAGATTTCCTTACCGTGCAGTTGTTTGAAAATGTGGTTCCAGTCACCTTCAAAAAATGCCTGCTGATGGGGATTCTCTCCGTATCGGAGGGGCACGGACGGGATGGAAGAAGAAACTGG
>DASRLM010000366.1:0-4245 GCA_035648455.1 Puia sp.
ATATTTTGTTTTGTTTACAGTAGAATTTTGCTTTGAAATAGATCGTGATTTCCGGCGTTGCCTTTATGGTTCCAAATAAGGTCGGCGGCGGCTCAATGTCGTAATCTGTCATACTGATGGCTTCTGAACCTTCGAACGGCAGGCTTCCATTCTCCAGTTTCAGCCTGTTTACCTCCATAATCACCGGGCTGCATACTCCTGCAAGCGTTAAATATCCTTTTAACAGAATGCATTCTTCACCCGGATTAACCTGCTTTATTTTGACAGGGATATCAATCCGTAAAATGATTTCCGGATTTGCCGCTGCTTTAAGCGCCCGATATACGTGACTGGCTAAGCCCTAATTACCCAAGGATTATTTTTTAACGGTTAACTTAAACACGATGGTTAGCTCGTCACCGGTCTTCAGCGCACCCAGCATATAACCCGGCGGCTTTACCTGGTAATCCGACATTTTCAACTTTTCTGAGCCGCTACAAGTAATCGTACCGTCCATATCCAACCCACAGCCAACTTTTAAAGTCACCGGCCTGGTAACACCCGCGATACTCAGGTTTCCTTTTGTCTCTACTTCGAATTTATTTGCTGGTTCCGGCGTGAGGGAAGAGGAAGTTAATGTAAATAAGATGGCGTTGAATTGTTTTGCTTTCAATGCTGCATAGGCACTCGAGTCCAATGCAGTTAAGCCGACAATTGACGCCGCAAGTGCAAGTTTTATATACTTTGCTATTGGATATTTTGAATGTATCATTCTTTTCATATTATCTAACGATCTCATCAAAACTAACAGTTGCAGGTCGCCATTTTAGCGATCATAGTCAGTGCAAAGAGTGATTGATGTCATCACGCCCAGCAATTATCTGCAACAACTTGTTTGAATTCAGTATTGTTAACCCCAAAGACAAAGGCGCTATGAGATCAGGAAATTGACTGATATTCCCCGCTGGTTTTATGCGCGCATCGGGATATATTGTATATTTTTAACAGCCGGGAATTATATTACTCCCGGCCTTTACGGTGTTGCATGCGACGATACCTTCCTTTTTTTCAGAAATACAGAAAGGCGCTCCTGCTGGCTCCCCTTCTGGTTATCGCGGATGTCATTTGTGAAATTTTTCAACCCGCACTCATGTCAGATATTGTTGACGTTGGAATCGGGCAAAAAAGCCTGCCTTATATTCTTCAAACCGGCAGCATCATGGTTGGCCTGTCAATACTGGCGATTGCTGCCAATGTGGGCAATATCTACTATTCCTCCCATGCTTCTGTCGGTTTTGCCGCTGAGCTCAGGAAAAATCTTTTCAATAAAATACAAGCATTTTCTTTTTCCAACCTGGACAGGTTCAGTTCATCATCCCTGGTTACCCGGCTTACCAATGACGTGAATATCCTGCAGGATGTGATTATGATGTCGCTTCGCCTGTTGATTCGTGGTCCGCTCATGTTGTTGTTTGCCGTAGTCATTGCCATACGCATTAATATGGGCCTGGCCTCCATCATCGCTGTGGCCATTCCCGTATTATCCGTCAGTATTTTTTTTATTCTGCGCCGTGGCCTTCCTTTTTTTGAAAAAATGCAGAAGAAACTTGACAAGGTGAACGGCGTGGTTCAGGAAAACCTCGTGAATATACGTGTTGTAAAATCCTTTGTCCGGGAAGATTTTGAAAGGAAAAAGTTCGGGCGTTCCAACGATGAACTGAGGGAAATGTCAGTAAAAGCTTCCGGCATGGTGGTGCTTATCCTGCCGGTCATGCAGCTCATTATGAATCTTTCCATTGTGTCGATCGTCTGGTTCGGCGGGAATAAAATTATTTCCGGAAGATTCCAGGTGGGCCAGCTCATGTCTTTCATAACCTATATCACGCAGATATTGATGTCGCTCATGATGCTTTCCATGACCATTATGACCTTCTCCAGGGCACAAGCCTCTTCGGAGCGTTTACTGGAAGTATTCAATACGGAGGTGGACATCGTTGATTCAGCCGCTGCGAAAGAAAATAATCTACAAATAAAACTGGGTAAGCTGCAATTTGAAAATGTTTTTTTCAAATATCATCCCGATAGCGCTGAGTTTGTTTTAAAGGACATCAATCTCACCATTCTTCCGGGTGAAACGGTCGCGATCATCGGTGCAACCGGTTCTTCCAAGAGCACGCTGGTAGAACTCATTCCGAGATTGTATGACGTAACGAAAGGCCGCATCCTGGTGGACGATGTTGATATCCGTGACTATACTTTGCATAAACTCCGTACCCGCGTAAGCATGGTGCTTCAGCAAAATGAGTTGTTTTCCGGAACCATCAAACAAAACCTGAGATGGGGCAAACCGGATGCCCCGGAAGAAGAGATCATTGCCGCCGCCAAAGATGCCCAGGCGCATGACTTCATCATGTCATTCCCTGAGCAATATGACACGGTATTGGGACAAGGTGCCGTGAATGTCTCCGGCGGCCAAAAGCAAAGACTTTGTATAGCCAGGGCCATTTTAGGCAAGCCATCGATCCTGATCCTCGATGACAGTACCAGTGCTGTGGATACAGGCACGGACGCGAAAATAAGGGAATCATTCAGTCGGCATTTGCACGGTACCACCATGCTTATCATTGCGCAAAGGATCAGTTCCATACAATCGGCAGACAGGATCATCGTGCTCGATAATGGGGAAATAATCGGCGCCGGCACGCATGAAGAATTGATAAAGACCAGCCCGGTTTATCAGGAAATCTATCATTCGCAACAACTCAATGATGTGAATATATTATGAGTGAATCAACAAATACCAGACTGACTCCGTCCGGTCTTCCGGGCAGGCGCAGTGGCATTGCGGTTGAAAAGCCAAAAAATTCGAAGCAGGTTATCTCGCGTCTATGGGATTATCTGAACCGGCAAAGGACCATGTTGCTGCTCATCATTGTCCTTTTGCTGATCAACACAGGCAGTACGCTGGCAGGCTCCTATTTATTACGTCCCATTATCAATAACTATATTCTTCCCCGCAATATCCACGGACTGATCAACATGATTCTTCTGTTGCTTGGAATTTATATTGCGGGTGCCGTTGCCGGAATCCTGGAGAACCGGCTGATGATCTTAGTGGCTCAAAGAACAGTAAATGTTATCCGGGCTGATCTCTTCAGCAAGCTGCAATCGCTGCCGTTAAAGTTCTTTGACAGCAACAGTCATGGTGATTTGATGAGCCGTTTCTCCAATGATATAGATAATATCAGTGATTCATTAAATACAAGCATCACCCAGTTATTTACCAGTACGATAACCCTGTGCGGCATTTTCATTTTAATGCTCTACATCAGTCCTTTGCTTACGCTCGTTACCCTGATTATCGTTCCGCTGATGCTTTGGGTGGCATCCCGGATCATCAAAAAAAGTAAAAATTTTTTTATCAGCCAGCAGGTTGCTCTCGGAACCGTCAATGGTTATGTGGAAGAAATGATAACCGGTCAAAAAGTGGTAAAGGTCTTTTGTTATGAAGACCGGGCAGCGAAAGATTTTGAAGATCTCATTTACGATCTCCGCGATAAAGCCACGCAGGCGCAGCTGTACTCCGGGGTCATGCAGCCTGTTATTCAAAATCTGAATACCATCAACTTTGCCCTTACCGCAACGGTTGGCGGCTTGCTGGCCATATTCAGAGGGCTGGACCTGGGCGGACTGGCCGCTTTCCTGCAGTATTCCCGGCAGTTCGGCCGGCCGGTGAATGAAATCTCCAGCCAGTATAACAGCCTCCAGTCTGCGCTGGCTGGTGCGGAACGCATTTTTCAGATCATGGATGAGATACCGGAAATTCCGGATGATCCCGATGCACTGCCTCTAGATCAGGCAAAGGGTGATGTGCAGTTCGATGATGTGACATTCGGTTATGATACCGGTAAGGTAGTCCTGAAAAATATTTCGCTCCTGGCAAAAGCAGGTCAGAAGATCGCCCTGGTGGGATCTACCGGTGCCGGTAAAACAACCATTATGAACCTACTGCCGAGGTTCTATGATATTCAATCCGGACATATTACTATTGACGGGATAGATATAAAAAAAATACAGCGAAGCAGCTTACGCCGGTTACTCGCTATGGTATTACAGGATACACATCTTTTTACTGCTTCTGTTATGGAGAATATCCGTTACGGGAAACTCGACGCCACAGATGAAGAGGTTGTTCAGGCTGCTACGCTTGCGGGCGCCCACTCCTTCATCACACGATTGCCCAAGGGTTATCAGACAGTTCTGGAG
>DASRLM010000367.1:0-3662 GCA_035648455.1 Puia sp.
CCATATTCTTTTAAAATTTTAGGGAGGGTCACAGTTTGTTTGCACACAATATTCAAATTTATTCTAAGTAGTTAAGTACTCAAAACAATGGCGATATCCTTACCGGAAAAGACGGGCTTTGGGAATTCACTGGAAACAAACCGAAGTTCGAACAGGACCTACGCCTTTCGACCATGATGCGAAATGAAGATGCGAGCGAATAATCATTATATTCGGAGCATGAATTTCGTTAGCAGATTGATTCCTCCTTAAATGAAAAAATCTCTTTTCCTTTTCCTTTTGATTGCGGCCTGCGGGGCGACCAAGCCCATAACAGTAACGCCACCACCGGTCACCCCACCGAAACCCGTTGTAACGGATACGATCCGAAATACGGTCTACGATACAACGCGGGTAGTGATAGGCATCCCCGATACCGTTCGGATCCCGGATAACGGAGAGATCAGCGTAAAGGCTTTCGGCGCCAAATGCGATGGCGTAACGGATGATTATCTGCCGGACTCAACCGCGTGCTCTTATTGCATAACGCACCCATCTGTCTGCTCAACTGTCACGTTTCCGGTCGGTCATTCCCGGATCAGCAGGCCGCTGATCTTATCCAACAAAGGCAGTCAGTTTACCATCCATATTAAAGGAATGTATCCGGCAAAAGAAGCATCAGATAATTACCTTTCTCAGATCATTTGCGACTTCAAGGCGGGGCCGGGCATCGGAATAATCAATGGGCGTGGGATAGTGATAGAAAACCTTTCGATCATAGGAAAGTACACTTTTCCTTATTCGGTCACAAACGCCCTGATTGGTACTCTTAAATTTTCGGACTGGGTTGACCCAACAATAATAGACAGCCGGTATAATCCTTATGCAGGGATTTCAATTGACCCATACCCTGGTTATGCAGGCTCGTCCGGTGTAGAGATCAGGCAATGCGCTATTAAACAATTCATGGTAGGTATTGCCCTTTCGTCGAATTCATCCACTGTAAATGATGAGATGATAAACATCATTGACGACGATATCGAGGCCGTCCGGGTGGCCATAGCTATAGGCCAGGATCAGTCCAAAGAAATTCACATCGACAGGCTCAAATGCTGGGCCAGTACGCATACAATACTCGACGGTCTTACTTATGGCCGCGGGACCGGCGGCGGTTCGGTAATGATCGAAGGAATGAACATTGCAGGAAATGTGAATGAACTCTTTCATCTAAACACAGACCGGTTTCCGCTATCGGCAAAAGATGTTTATTCCGAATCGCTTTTCAGGATCGGATCGGTCGGCAATGGTGCGGGCGCCAACTTCATAAACTTTCAGATTGATTTTTTAACAGGTCCGGGTCTTCCCGCAGCGGATTATATCCTTTCCGGCCAGGCTAATTTTTACGGTGGAATGCTCAGGTATTACGACGGAACCAGCCCGCACCGGCTTAATTTAAGCTACATAACGGGGCGGTTCTCTGATCTTACGCTGAACAATCCACCGTTTATTGTCGGGCTGTATGGAGGCTCAGTTTATCCTACGCCGACTTTTGATAATATTCATCTGTATAACCATGGAACCACGCTGGCCCCCGTTTTCGATACTTTGATCCCATTCCAGCGAACAGCGCCAACCATCGACCGGGTGAACTGGCTGGCTACAATCGTTCTTCCACATGGCACTCATGCTCACATTTCGGATTACATTTTGGGCAGTCCGGAAAGCAAAGGACGCCGGCCTTACGATACAGACCTCAACTCCAGGAACATAGCAACCCTTCAAATTGGCTGCATTTATAAACTGTCCGGAGATACCGCGTTCTTAAACGATGTCGGGGTAAATGTCTGGCAGACGACGGGGTATGATGCCATGTATTTAAGTAGGGTAAAATAATTCTGAGACCTGGAAATAATGCTACCGGGAGTTGACCATGAGAAAGCTGAGGAACAGGTACACAAGGCAGATGCCGTTTGTCCCTATTCAAATGCAACAAGGGGTAATATTGAAGTGAACCTGATTGTAAAAGAAACTGCTCTGGCGATAGCTTAGATCTTTGTGTGGAGCATACGAATAAGTTTGCCACTTTACGGAGTGGCATGAAGCGCGTAGATCCGGCGCCTGATCTCGTCAAGATTTCCGACGATCACGTAATATTCATATTCGTATACGGTATTCTTTAGCAGCATTTCTTTTTTCACGGGCGCGATATAAGAGGTCGAGCCGTCGGAAGGCCCTTTATCCGGAACTCCCGATCGCCCCGCCAGAAATTCCGTGCAGCGTGGATTGTAAACGCCGATGCCCCAGTGTTGATCATCGAGAAAAGCCATCCAGTGTTCCGACACATTTCTATACCTGCCCCAAAATCCGCTGGACAGCTTTACGACGACAGGACTGCTTACGGTATCGTTCAAAAAGGGCTTGTCGCCAAGATAAGCATAGAGGTTTTTCAGGGCTGACACCGGATATACAGCCGGGAGTTCCTGATCATTCACAACACTGTCGCCATAAGAATCCTGCTGACGATGGCAGGTCAGCCGGTTGCGGACTTTAATCACATTGCCTTCCAGGCTTGTCCATTGCTCCATCTCCGCCTCGGCAGGTTGATTGTTCATGTCCCACAACATGGGAATGCATTTCACATAGAACGTATTCTTCCCCTTCCGGAAGGAAACTATTTTTGCCCGGTGCCGGAACGCATCGCCCACCTGAATGGGATTCCAGCTCCAGGGCGACCAATGCGGCGATTGTCCGTCCGTCTTTCTGTCGATCGCTTTGCCGGCATAAAAGGATTGCTGGATATAGCGTCCTTCATCAGCAATGTTGACGATATTTCTGTCCTGCCGGGAAAGGGAAATATAGGCAATAGCCCCACCCCTGCTCAAATCAAGCTTAATCCGGAGAATCCCATTGTCGATAACCGGATCTGCGTTCCGCATCCGGTCTTGCGCGGTGATACGGCAGGACGAGCCCGAAACGAAGAGAAAGGCGAAAACGAGCCACCCGGTTTTAATCATAATACAAAGATACCGGCAAACCCGGGATCAAGAGAACTGCAGAATCTATGCTGCTCTATAAAAATATTCAATACATCCAGTGGCCTCATTTCTTCGTAATGAATGAGTTTTTAAATGTAGTATCTAACGAGATGATAGGCCGGTTGAATTGTTATTCTATTTGCCTCGTCCTAAAAAGACTATACACTAAAAACCTAGTGTATAGTCTTTTTAGGACGAGGCAAAGAATCAGGTTAGTCAGGATAAAGTCAATTGAATTTTATTTTTCCTTGTCTTTTTTATATGACCAATTGCAAGATCAAATGATCCTGTAACAACAAATGATGTGGGGTCAAATAGTGGCCAATACGCCTAAAAACGTTCCCTGTCTGTTTATCAACCTTGACTGCCCTCACCGGGCTGATGTCGAACCATTTTTTGAAAGATCTAAGGCTTTTAGCCTGTCTTTCCCAATGATTTACGTCTTGATACTTACTTTTAAGTCATTGATTAACTTCGTTTAATAATATTTCAATCTCAGAGTCAATTAAGCCTAAAACATCCTGTTTAATGGCATAATAATTTTCCAGGACCATTTCATGAGTAACATCTGAAATGATTGGCAGATCTTGGTATTCGGCTTTCTCAAGGTCAAGTTAGCCAACCAAAATTTAAATCAACTATGCAAAA
>DASRLM010000368.1:0-6598 GCA_035648455.1 Puia sp.
CAGGAAGAGAATAATTTTATTTCAAACGTTTGCGTAAGGTAATTCCCAGGGTCTTGAAAAAGGCAAAATTTTCCTTGACCGTCATCCTGGGACTTGCCGATAAGTGAGACGGGGATGTACACCAAATTGTGCTAGGACAACAAAACCACCTGCCCAGACCTCACCGATTCATCACAGGCAAACGCGATCCGTAAACTGTCCACCGCATCCTGAATATGATCCGTCATGGAAAGATCATCCTGTATGGATTTAAGAAAACTCCGTTGCTGGCGGTTACAAAGCTCCTGGTGGTCCGGTTCGTCTTTCAGGTTGATCCAGTCATCGGCTTTCAAAAACTCATCCTTTTCATCCAGATCCGCATGATGAAAACGCAGCGATTCTGTTTTTGTATGCGCCTCTATGGAAGATGATTTCCCGGTTCCGCCGGATTCTTTGGCCACAATGGATACGGAACCCCTGGGACCGATCACATCTTTTACAAAAAAAGCGGTTTCACTGATCATCGGTCCCCATCCGGCTTCGTACCAGCCCACTGAACCATCTTCAAAGCGAATCTGCAACTGACCGTAATTGTAATTGCCCGCCGGAATTTCTTCCGTGAGCCTTGCCCCGATGGCGCTGACCTGAACCGGTCTGGAGCGGGCCATCTGGCACATGACATCAATATAATGCACGCCACAATCCACAATCGGACTTAAACTTTTCATCAGGTTCCGGTGAACCGTCCACATATAGCCATGACTTTGCTGATTCAGATTCATGCGCATGACCAGGGGTTTACCCAGTTCCCGGGCCAGCTGAATAAACCGCTGCCAGGAAGGATGATGGCGCAATATATAACCCACCTGCAATTTTTTGCCGGCTTTTTCCGCTGCACGCGCCACACGTTCGGCTCCTTCCACCGAATCGGCCAGCGGCTTTTCAATAAATACATGGGATCCGTTTTCCAATGATCTTATCGCAAAACTTTCGTGGGTGTCGGGATAAGTGGATATACAAACTACGTCCGGACCGGTAGATGCCAGGGCCTCCTCAAAATCGTTGAATAACGGATAGCGGCCGCCCAGTTTTTCATTTAAAATTTCTTTGCTCTTTCCCTGGGATACCAGTCCGCAAATGTCAAATCCATCCATACTGTGATAGGCCCATGCATGGGATGCGCCCATATTGCCGCATCCCACAACGAGTACGCGAAGGGCGACCGGTTTTTCCGTCATAAATTTTTTTTTAAAAGAGTTCATCATCAAATATTAATGGGCGGTTGCCATCCACTCAAAGCATTCCTTTTTTCATTTCACTTACGGCATGATCAACGGCCCGGGCTGTCAGCGCCATAAAAGTGAGAGAAGGATTTTGCGTGCTGGTTGACGTCATACACGCGCCATCTGTTACAAAAACATTAGAACACGCATGCAGCTGATTCCATTTATTCAGGAGGGAGGTCCGCGGATCACGTCCCATCCGCACACCGCCCATCTCGTGAATATCGAGGCCGGGAGATTGTTTGCTATCACGCACCCGGATATCCTTACATCCGGCTTTTTGCATCATGTCAGTGCCCTGTTCCAAAAAATCCTTTAGCGACTTTTCATCATTGTCATCATACCCCACCGAAATGGATAGTAATGGCATGCCCCAATCATCTTTCTGATCCTTGCTTAAATAAACATGGTTCTCCGCCTTGGGAATGGTTTCTCCCTGCATCATAACACTGACATTCCAATTCCCCGGCTCTGAAATGGCTTCTTTAAAAGATGAGCCCAGCTGTTCCCCTTCAACAGCATGCCCCCATCCTGAACGGGAAGCACTATAAAACACCATATAGCCGCGAAGAAAATCCATCTCCTGTTTATGGACATTACGAAAATTAGGCATCATCACCGCACAGGGCCGGCGACCATAATAATATGCATCTTCATATCCTTCCATAGAAGCCGACAGCGTGCCGCGATAATTGTGAAAGGCAATGTATTTTCCGAGTAACCCATGCTCGTTACCTAATCCTTCCGGAAATCGCGCGGAAATGGAATTCAGCAAAATAAGATTTGTATTCAGGGTGGAAGCATTAATGAAAATAATGCGTGCATAATATTCCGTTACCTGCTTGGTGTGGGCATCAATCACCCGCACGCCCACAGCTTTGCCTTTTTTATCATCATATATTACGGAGTGGACCACCGAATCAGGCCGGAGGGTAAGATTCCCCGTTTTGGCGGCCCAGGGTAATGTAGAGGAATTGGAGCTGAAGTATCCACCGAAGGGACATCCCCGCTGGCATAGCGTTCTTGCCTGGCATTGTCCGCGCCCCTGCTGCAAATGAATTTCTTCCGGTTTGGTCAGGTGGGCACAGCGTCCGATCACCGCGTGGCGATCGTAGTAATTATCCTGGATCTTTTGCCGTATTTCCTTTTCCACGATATTCATCTCCCAGGGTTTTAAAAACTCGCCGTCAGGCAAGGTCTCCAACCCGTCTTTATTGCCGCTGATGCCAACAAATTTTTCAACATGACTATACCACGGCGCAATATCCGCGTAACGGATGGGCCAGTCCACCGCAAAGCCATCCCTTGCGGGTCCTTCAAAATCAAAACTGCTCCATCGCTGTGTTTGCCTGGCCCAGATTAATGATTTGCCGCCTACCTGATACCCCCGTATCCAGTCAAATGGTTTTTTTTGTATATAAGGATGTTCATTGTCCTTTACAAAGAAATGCTTCGCATCATCTTTAAATGCATAACAGCGGGAAGCTATCGGATTTTCTTTTTTCAGCTTCAACGCCAAATCACCACGGTACGGAAATTCCCAGGGATCTTTCGTGGCCGTCGGATAATCTTTCAGATGCACTACATTTCTTCCTCTTTCCAGCACCAGTGTTTTTAACCCGTTTTCACAAAGTTCTTTTGCTGCCCAGCCACCGCTGATGCCCGAACCGATTACGATCGCGTCAAAACTGCTGTTCATACCCCTTCCTGGTTTTTAAGTTTTTTCTTCACCACGTCCACCGGATATTTTAATGCCAGCTTCCTGATCTCATAGGAGAATTCTTTGAAGGTTTCTTCCCACAACGCTGCTTCTTCTGTTGAATAATCGTAAAATCCGTGGGCGTTTGAAACACCTTTACCACCGGCTTTTACGATATCGTCTATCAGTTTGGGAACTTCGGTCGAGTTATTCAAATCAGGAAATAAATCCTTCATTACGGTGTGATAGGCTTGTACTCCGGTCAGGTCCATCCAGCGAAAAACGCCGACCAGGGTCATCCAGTATCCTGCATTATTCCTGCAGGCACGGTCCACATCTTCCACCGAAGCATAACCGTTTTCAACCAGGTGGAATGCTTCGCGGTACATGGCGTACATCAGACGGTTCGAAATGAATCCACGGATATCCTTTCTGACCAGGGTCGGTTCCTTGCCCCAGTAGCGGGCCGTTTCATATAAATATTCGCCCTTTTCAGGATCGCTTAATTCGCCGCAGATAATTTCCAGGAAGCGGGTGGTATGGGATGGTTCGGCCCAGTGCAGGCCAAAAAAACGTTCCGGATATTTCGTATGCAGCTGCAGGATACTGATGGGAATGGCGGAAGTATTGCTGGTGACAAGGGCATCCGCGCTGACAATGGATTCGATCCGCTGATAAACAGATTTTTTTATTTCGAGGTTTTCAATGGTGCATTCAATCACCAGTCCACAGGGCTTCAGGAATCCATAATCTTCTGTCAGTTTCAGTCTTTCCAGATAATACGCCGGATTTTCTGTTGTCATTCCCTCCTGATGGGATTTGGACAAATGCGCGCGTATCCTGCTTTCGGCCAGTTCCATGTCAACCGGCAAAGAAGCAACAGCAATAACCGGATGACCCGCCAGCAACAGGCAGGTACTGATGCTGCAACCCATTAATCCCAGTCCCACAACGCCAATGGTTATTTTTTCCTCTTTTTCTTCTCTGTTATCCATTCTTTCCGGTGTTACCATGATCCAGGTTTTAAACCATTCATCTAACCGCCTTTTTCAAAACTTACACATTCTTTTATTTCCTTTTCCGAATAGGCCATATTGTATTGCTTCAGCACATCTTCGGGAACGCCGTTCCATTGGTTGGGTCGGTTACCCAAATAACCAATGTCTTTCACACCAATTTCGGTCGTGTAAAAACCAGACATGGTGAGGTTTCTCATTAAAGTAAAGAAGGCCACGCCGGGCATGAGTCCCGGTTTCGCTTTGGCAGGATAAGCAATATCATCCACCATCTCCAGTTGCTGTTTTTCGTCCAGCTCCTTAAATTGTTTTCCAAACCGGTTTATACATTGCAAATCGAGCCAGCGCAGACCGCCCCTCAGGGGCGTTTGGAATTCCGGCTTGTCGTTCACTATGAACCCGATGAATTCTGTTACTTTGGCATCGGAGGCGCTGCCGCTTATTTCATCCCGTGGAATAATGATGTCCCCGAGCAGGGTGATGGTGGCCAGTTCTTCGGCAGTAAAAAAATTTTCCTCGCGAAGTTTTTTATCCGCTATTTTTTCTTCCGGCATGCGGGTGGGCTCCTCAGCCGTTCCCTGTGCAGGCTGATCCGGAAGTTTTTTATCATCGGTTTTACAAGCTTCGATCAGTACGCCGGTTGAAAGCGTGCCCACCACGAGCGCCTTGATTGATTTCCTTCTGTCCATTTCTAAATATTTTGTTTTTTCATTTCCTCCACAATATGTTCACTTGCCCGCATGGACAAAGCCAATATAGTCCAGGTAATATTTTTATCTCCCTGAGAAACGAACTGACTGCCATCCACGCAGAAAAGATTCTGGCACTCATGCGCCTGGCTCCATTTGTTCAGGGCAGATGTTTTGGAATCATTGCCCATTCTTACGGTACCTGCTTCGTGAATCACATTTCCGGGATTGTCCAGCCCCCACTCATTATCCGCGTTATGTTCCATTCCATGGGTTATAACAGCGCCCATAGCATGAAATATTTCCTGAAATGTCTCTTTCATGTGTTTAGCCTGATTATGTTCGTACTCGGAATGTTTTACATGAAAACGAAGAACCGGAATACCATATTTATCCACGGTTCCCGGGTCTATTTCACAGTAGTTTTCTCTCCGGGCGACGGCTTCACCACGACCGGCCATTCCGATTCTTGCTCCATACAAATAACGGTTGTCCTCTTTTAAAGATTTGCCATAACCGCCGGCTTCTTTTTGTTTTCCATGGATGAGAAATTTCCCGTTCGTTTCTTCTACGCCCCAGTTAAATCCGTATAAAGGCATGCTCATTCCGCCACCATATTCAATATGATATCCTCTCGGAAAATCGAGTTTCTTATTATCCAGCCACCAGGGCGTATACACGTGCATGCCAGCCACCCCATCTTCATTATAACGCTTGCGGTCAAACAAGGCAGGAATTACGCCGCCCATGCTGGCACCGGTGGAATCGTGTAAATATTTGCCGACAACATCACTTGAATTGGCGAGGCCATTGGGATGCCTGTCAGATTTCGAATTCAACAGCAGGCGGGCTGTTTCGCAGGTGCTGGCTGCAAGAATGACTGTTCGTCCGTATACCTGGTATTCCTGAAGATCCGTTTTATCAACGTAAGAAATGCCGGTAGCCTGCCCATCCTTTCCGGTCAGCACTTCGCGGGCCATGGCGTTGGTGATCAGGTCCACATTGCCTGTTGCGATGGCGGGTTTCACAAGCACGGAAGAGGAAGAGAAATCCCCATACACTTTACAGCTGCGTCCGCACTGGGCACAAAAGAAACAGGCTCCCCGTTCCTTATTGATCTGTTTTGTTAATATCGATGAGCGCGATGGAATGACGGGTATACCAATACCCGTTGCAGCCTTTTTTATAAAAAGCTCATGCAGCCTGGGTTTGGGTGGCGGCAGAAAGATTCCATCCGGGTCATTGGGTAATCCTTCGTTGGTACCAAAAATGCCGATCAGCTGATCTATTTTATCGTAATAAGGTTTTACATCTTCATACCCGATGGGCCAGTCATCTCCGAGACCGTCTATACTTCTGTGTTTGAAATCTTTCGGGCCAAACCGCAGCGATACTCTCCCCCAGTGATTGGTGCGACCGCCCACCATCCTGGCACGGAACCAATCCCATTTTGTGCCTTCGGCTTTGATATATGGTTCGCCGTCAATTTCCCAGCCATGGTAAGCACCGTCAAAATCCCCAAAGGGACGAAACTTCGTCCTGGCACCACGCCGGGGTGATTCCCAGGGGTTCTTTAGTTGGGCAGAATTGACGGCAGGATCGAACATCGGCCCTGCTTCCAGTAAACAAACTTTCAGCCCGGCGCCGGCCAGTACATAGGCGGCCATACCGCCTCCGGCTCCCGATCCCACAATAACCACATCATACTTTTTTGTCTGCTTTTTAATCTGAATATTTCCCATATAGCTTGAATTGCCGTTGAAGTCAGACAATAATGTTAGCAAAAAAAATCCAATCCGGTCCCTTTATCGTGATATTTCTGAAATAATGGAGTCATCCGGTGCTTCGGACGACTGGCATACGCCCTTGGCCGAAAACGACCTGCGCGTGGGTGGAAAGTTTCTTTCCTGGATGGAAGCCAGGGACGGCAGT
>DASRLM010000369.1:0-2187 GCA_035648455.1 Puia sp.
TTTCCGTACCATAAATCAGTGAAAATACAATGCCTTCCTGAGCCGCACGCGCAACCTGGTTCCTGCTGTGGCGGTTGAAATCTATTCCCCGGATAACGGCGCCCGGATTTTTATTTTCCAGGATGCGTTCCGCGCCGTTGCCAAAAGGATAACAGAAAATGCCATCAGATCCGGGCGCGGCAAGTTCCGCCGCAGCATTTATTTCTTCATAAGATGCCGCGCCGAAGAAATTTTTTCTCATCCAGCTGTTCAGTATCCCCGTACCATTCAGGCACATCAGAATACCATACCGCGGAGATTCCCTGCGATGGTTAACATGAACAAAAGGATTCACCCTGGACTGTGGGTCATAAGATGCCCGGTCCGTGATGCCATAAACAACACCCGAAGTACCTGCGGTCGCCGCAATTTCACCGGGTTCGAGCACATTCAGCGAAAAAGCATTGTTGGGCTGATCGCCGGCCCGGTAGCAGACCGGCACCCCGACGGCAATGTCCAGCAGGGCGGCAGCCGTCGGATTTAATTTACCCTGTTCCCCAAAAGTGGGCACAACAGGAGCCAGCAGGTTCATATCGATGCCATAAAAATCAAGCAGGGATCCGGCCACTTTATTTTCCTTGTAATCCCAGAAGATTCCTTCGGATAATCCGGACAGGGTGGTCACCGGTTCCCCGGTAAGCTTCAGGGCAATAAAATCGCCAGGCAACAGTACCCGGAATATTTTTTTATAGATCTCCGGTTCATTTTCCTTCACCCATTTTAATTTCGAAGCCGTAAAATTGCCGGGTGAATTGAGAAAATGTTCCAGACAGTAACCATGCCCGAGCTGATCAAACGCCGCCTTTCCGTATGGCACCGCGCGGCTGTCGCACCAGATAATGGCCGGCCTCAATGGCTGAAGATCCATGCCAAGACAAACCAGACCGTGCATCTGGTAAGAAATACCGATGGCCCCGATATCTTCTTTTGAAAAAGGATGTTTTGTCCGAAGCAACCGGGTGGCATGAATCAGTTCCTGCCACCACAATTCCGGATCCTGTTCTGCGAAGCCGGGTCGCGGCGCCCGTATGGTCATTTCCGCAGCCGGAGAGAATGCCGAGGCCATTGGTTTCCCGCTTTCCGCTTCCAGCAAAGCCGCTTTTACCGATGATGATCCGATGTCGTAGCCCAAAAAATATTTCAATGGCAAAAAAATGAGGGCTGTAAGATAAGAAGATAATTATTATTTGGAGGGCGATTATGACTGCTGACTAAACTCCCTACATTTGGAAACAATTCGCAAACCATGTTTGAAACAAAAAATCAGCCCCTGGCGCCCCTCAGTGTGTTCCGGAGGCGGATCAGGAAAAGCCTGTTTATCGGAATTTGCATCCTATTTCTTTGTCTGCTGATAGGCGTTCTGGGTTATCATTATACAGCAGACATACCCTGGCTGGATTCCCTGCACAATGCGTCCATGATCCTGAGCGGAATGGGTCCGGTGGTGGAAATAAAGAGCATAGCAGGAAAATGGTTCTCTTCTTTTTATGCTCTTTTCAGCGGAATCATTTTCATCACCAATATCGGGTTCATGCTCGGCCCGGCCGTCCACCGGTTTTTTCACAGGATGCATGTTCCCGGGGAAAGGGATAAAAGTTAACCGGGGTTACAGGATTTTTTTGAAAACGATTTGCTCGTTCTCCTTTTTCACCACATAGGCAAAGAAATCACGGAGCGAGGGATAATCTTCTACAGTAAAATACGCCCGGTTTAATTTCACATGGACCCGCATCTGGATATTGGATTCATTTTTCTGGATCAGGTATTCAAAAAGGCCATCCGTTTCGTTCAGCGAAACCTTTGCCGATTTGGGTATCTCATCCACGATGTATCCTTTGGGTATCTCCATACTCAACACATACACTTCATCCATTTTATGGGCCATTTCCACAGGATACTTTCTTTCCAGCGACTTAAACGGATTGTTCTTATACATTTCCTCCATCATGGGGTTGAAATAGATTACGTCTCCGGAAAGCAGATTCGTTAAATTAAAATCATAGTGAACAGATACGGGATCATCCAGACGGGAAAGGGAATCTATTCCCGGGTTTTCGATACTTACATCAGCCCCGTATTTGGTTTGTACCTTTTTGAAATAATCCTTTGGTGCGGTTTTTTTTATTTCTTCCCTCAATTCATAAGACG
>DASRLM010000370.1:0-9128 GCA_035648455.1 Puia sp.
TTCACCCTGGAAGAAGCGCAGCAGTTGAAAAAGAAGGTGGAAGAAACGGGATTGGTTTTGTGCCTCACCCATACCTATTCCGGTTATCCGATGGTAAAACAGGCAAAGGCCATGGTTCAGCAGGGTGTGCTGGGAAAGATCCGGAAGATCTGGGTGGAATATCCCCAGGGCTGGCTGAGCCGGAAAACGGAACGCGAGGGCAATACCCAGGCCGCCTGGAGAACGGACCCAAAGAAGTCCGGCAAGAGCGGATGTATGGGTGATATCGGAACCCATGCCGCCCATCTGGCCGAATACATCAGCGGATTAAGAATTACGAAACTATGTGCAGACCTCAACATCTTTGTGGAGGGCCGGGCACTGGATGACGACGGAAATGTATTGCTGAAATTTGACAACGGCGCCGCCGGTGTGCTGATGGCTTCGCAGGTTGCTGCGGGCGAAGAGAATTCCCTGAAGATAAGGCTCTATGGGGAGAAGGGCGGACTGGAATGGGCTCAGCAGGAGCCCAATACCCTGATCGTAAAATGGCTCGACCAGCCTACGCAGATCCTCCGGGCAGGGGTTGGTTATAAAGAACCGCTCTCCTCATTCGCCACGCATAATTTCAGAACGCCCGGCGGTCATCCCGAGGGATATCTCGAAGCCTTTGGAAATATCTACCACAACTTTGCGCAAACCCTGTCGGCCCGCATTGACGGTACAAAACCATCAGCGGAAAGTCTCGACTTCCCCGGCGTGGACGATGGCATCCGCGGTATGGAATTCATTGACCACGTGGTGGCTTCGGCGGGGTCGAAGGAGAAGTGGTATGATTGTAAATAGTTGACCGTTGACGGATGACGGTTGACCGATATCATGTGCGAATCCGCAACTGAAGTCCGTCAACCGTCATCCGTCAACAATAAAAATCAAAAACTATACAATGAAAACAATAAAAGGTCCCGCCATCTTCCTTGCCCAGTTCATGGGTGATGCGGCGCCGTTCAATAATCTGAAATCCATTTGCCAGTGGGCCGCTTCGCTGGGTTATAAAGGCGTGCAGATCCCCAGCTGGGACGGACGTTGTATTGACCTGCAAAAAGCGGCCGAAAGTAAAACCTACGCCGACGAGATCAAGGGGATTGCCCGGGATGCGGGCGTGGAAATAACCGAAATTTCCTCCCACCTGCAGGGGCAACTGGTTGCGGTGCATCCCGCCTACGATACCCTGTTTGATGGCTTTGCTCCGGAAGCCTACCGGAATGATCCTGTGGCCCGGCAGGCATGGGCCGTTCAGCAGTTAAAATATGCGGCAAAGGCTTCAAGAAACCTGGGCCTGAATGCGCATGGCACATTCAGCGGGGCGCTGCTCTGGCAAACCTTTTATCCATGGCCCCAGAGACCGGCGGGACTGGTGGATACCGGTTTTAAGGAACTTGCCAGGAGATGGAAGCCCATCCTGGATGTATTCGATGAGAACGGGGTTGACCTGTGTTATGAAATTCATCCGGGAGAGGATCTCCATGATGGGGTGACCTATGAACGGTTCCTGAAAGAAGTGAACGATCATCCACGGGCCTGTTTGCTGTATGATCCTTCTCACTTCGTACTCCAGCAACTCGACTATCTCGCCTACATCGATTACTACCATGAGCGCATCCGTATGTTCCATGTAAAAGATGCGGAATTCAATCCCACGGGAAAACAAGGCGTGTATGGCGGGTATCAGAACTGGATTGACCGGGCGGGTCGTTTCCGCTCGCTGGGCGACGGACAGGTGGATTTTAAATCCATTTTCAGTAAACTGACCGCGTATGATTTCGCAGGCTGGGCTGTATTGGAATGGGAGTGCTGCATTAAACATCCGGAAGACGGCGCAAAAGAAGGCGCTGTTTTCATCCGCGATCATATTATCCGGGTAACGGAAAAAGCATTTGATGATTTTGCGGGAACCGGCTCGGATGAAGCTTTCAACCGGTCCGTGCTGGGAATAGAATAATCCAGACACGCTCCGCCGGTTTGATCCGTCTGCCCCGCATTTTCTGTTTCTGATCCGATATGGTATTTTTTTACGAAATTCGTGACCTCATTTTATAATATAATCAAGCATGAAAAAAGCAATACTGGTTTTACTCTGCGGTTCTGTTTCCGTGATCGCCTGCAATTCCGGCGGAAGCTCGTCTTCCAGCGCCGATTCTTCCAAAGCCATTGTAGCTGCGCCGGCAACTCCTGCTGTTTCTGAGAAAGGACTCGAGCTGATCGGCGCCAGTGACTGTACCACCTGTCACCGGCTGCACAAAGAATCTGCCGGCGCCACGATCGGACCGGCTTACAGTGATGTGGCCGCCAAATATCCGAATGCTGCCGATACGACGGTTGACAGGCTGGTGCATAAGATCATTACCGGAGGATCCGGTATCTGGGGCGTTGTGCCCATGACGCCGCATCCTGCCGTCGCGGTGGCTGATGTAAAGACCATGGTGACGTATATTCTTTCGCTCAAAAAATAAATAAAACATACGTGGTAAAACAAATCGGTATCGCTTTGGTTTCGCTGATGCTGCTGGATGGATCCGCGCAGGCACAATCGGCAAACAACCAGCTGACCGCCGCGGAGAAAAGTGAGGGATGGCATTTGCTGTTCGACGGACACAGTACGAATGGCTGGCATACTTATAATAAAAAGACCATTTCAGATGCCTGGCGCGTGGATGACGGCGCCATACACCTGGATGCTTCCAAAAGGCCGGCCAGCGGTGCGGGTGACATTGATACGCAGGATGAATTTGAAAATTTTGATCTGAAAATGCAATGGAAGATTTCCAAAGCCGGCAACAGCGGCATTATTTTCCTGGTGCATGAATCACCGAAATATAAAGACTCCTATGAAACCGGACCTGAAATGCAGGTGCTGGATAACAAGGACGCAGAAGACGGAAAAAATTATAAACATCACGCCGGTGATCTTTACGACCTGATTCCTTCCAATTCAGAATCCATCGTTCATGGGGCCGGCGAATGGAACGATGTGGAAATAAAACTGAATCACGGCAAGCTGGATTTCTATATGAATGGCAAGCATACAGTAAACACCACCCTCTGGAATGCCGCATGGGATGTGCTGGTCAGGGGCAGTAAATTTGCCAAAATGCCCGCCTTCGCCACCTTTAAATCGGGGCATATTGATCTTCAGGATCATGGATATGATGTCTGGTACCGTAATATCAAGATAAAAAAACTATAAAAACATGAAAAAAATTCTGGCGATTGCCTTTCTGCCCCTTGCCATGCTGCTGCTGTTATCTGCAACCCGGCCGGTTGACAAAAAACCTTTGGTGCTGATCTTCTCCAAAACCAACGGATTCCGTCATTCCAGCATTCCCGTTGGCATTGAGGCCATTAAAAAACTCGGTGAAGCCAATGGCTTTGACGTAAACACAACGGAAGATTCCCTTGCCTTCAATAAGAAAAACCTGAAAAAATATGCTGCCATCATTTTTTTAAGCACTACCGGAAAAGTTTTCGGCCCGGACCAGGAAAAAGCTTTACAGGAATACATCCATCATGGCGGCGGTTATGTAGGCATCCATGCGGCCACCGATTGCGAATACGACTGGCCATGGTATGGCAAGCTTTCCGGTGGTTATTTTAAATCACATCCCAGTCAGCAGGAAGCCAAATTAAATGTCGTGGACAAAAACCATCCGTCCACTTCGTTCCTGCCGGATACCTGGGTGCGCAAGGACGAATGGTATAATTTTAAATACCTGAATCCGGATGTTACCGTGCTGATCAAAATAGATGAAAGTTCCTATAAGGGCGGCGAAAATGGCGCCAACCATCCTATGGCCTGGTACCATGCCTTTGAAGGCGGAAGGGCATTTTATACCGAACTGGGACATACGGAGGAATCCTACGCGGATCCGCTTTATTTAAAGCATATTTTGGGGGGGATTGAGTATGCTATTGGGAAGAAGTAAATTTGTTGACAGATGACGGTTGACGGATGACCGACTTCAATTTCGAATTAACACCTGAAATCGGTCATCCGTCAACCGTCATCTGTCATCCCTTTTCCTACAATCCAATCGACTTCATAAACGCATCCGCATTCGGCTCCCTTCCCAAAAAATGACGGAGCATATCCATCTCTTCTTCACTGCCGGCCACTTCCAGTATATATTTGCGGTAACGCAAACCCGTTTTGGGATCCATGACGCCATTTTTCAGGAAAACAGAAAAAAGATCCTGGGCAAAGACGCGGGACCAGAGATATCCGTAATAGTTGGCGGCATATCCGCTCAGATGTCCGAAGGATGCGATCATATGCGTTCCGTCAACAAAGGGGTATTGCACCATGGGATGCAGATCCCTGGATACCTGGTAAATATCCCTTCCCCTGATGCTGTCGTATTTATCGTGAAACGTAAAATCTATCTTTCCATAATACAACTGCGTCATATAATATAATCCATCCTGCACATGTTCGGCTGCCTTCATCTTCCGGAAAAGAGATTCGGGGAGTACCGCTCCGGTTTTATAATGCCTGGCGAATATTTTCAGGGATGGGTATTCCCAGCAAAAGTTTTCCAGGAACTGCGACGGGGCCTCCACAAAATCGGGTTTGAGGGAAAAGGGCTGTGAGGCAATGCCGGATCTGGCCAGCATATGCGCCACCAGGTGCCCGAACTCATGAAAAAGAATAATTACATCCCCATGTTCGAGCAAGGTTGGCTGACCCTCTGATGCTTCAGTAAAATTACAAAGCAGGGCGGCCAAAGGCAGGATTTCCTTACCGCCATACGATCTGGCCTGGCCGACGGGAAAACAGGCGAAATGGGAATACTTGTTTTCTCTCGGATAAAGATCGAAGTAAAAGCTGCCGATCTTTTTTCCCTCCTTATACATATCAAAAGTTTTTACCTTGGAATACCAGGTCGGTACGCCGGAGGTTTCCTTCACCGTTACACCCAGCAATTGCCGGTATACTTCGAACATCCCTTTAATGGTATTGTTCATTTCAAAATATTCCTTTACTTCATCCGTATTCAGCGCATATTTTGTATCCAGCAGTTTCTTTTTATAATAGGCCTGATCCCAGGCAAATATCGAATCGGGCAGTTCCGGATGCAACTGATGCTTTATGGTCCTGATTTCATTCAGATCCGCGGTTACATTCGGAGCCAGTTTGTTACTGAGGTTGTTCTCGAATGCCCACACATTCGCCGGTGTGCGGGCCATCTTATCCACCAGGGAATAAGCGGCATAACTGGAATAGCCCAGCTTTCCGGCATACTGCTGACGATAGTAAAAAAGGCTGTCCAGCACCAGGGTATTCTGTGGATAAGCCCTGTTGTCGTACTTTATGTACATGGTCTTCCGGGTGGCATCTGCATCCGCGTACCGGAGAATGCTTTGTTCATTCGGGGTATTGATATACAGCACGTATTTACCCGAAGCTGTTTTCCAGGGTTGCTTTATATTGTCCGGCACACCCGTCAGTTCCGCGTCATCATATTCAACACTATCTCTGAACGTGGATATATTTTTATCAAATAGCAAACTCTGGGTCGTGATCCTATCGCTGATACCCTGTAGTTCCAGCCGGCCCGCACTGTCCAGTTTCATGCCGTTATTTTCAAAATCCCGGATCTGTTCACTGATGAATTTCCTTTCATTGGGTTTCATCGTTTTCACAGCAGCATTTGCGTAGGATTTCAGCGTGCGGTACAATTTTTCATTCAGGTAGAGCCGGGTCTGGTAATCGGAAAGCGCCTGGGAGCCGTTATTGGCTGCATCCCTGGCGCTGTCGTCCGTAAAGGACTCAGAGATCAGTCCCAATTTGGCACTCAGGTCATTCAGATCATACAGCAGTTCATCATAAGCTGCCAGGGTGTTCCCGGGTTTAGACGCAAAAGAAGCAATTATCCTATCGATGCGTTCATC
This sequence comes from Puia sp., assembly GCA_035648455.1. Lineage (GTDB taxonomy): Bacteria > Bacteroidota > Bacteroidia > Chitinophagales > Chitinophagaceae > Puia. Next base: position 5,929 of record DASRLM010000370.1, read on the forward strand.
CGATAAACGGGTAACACCGGAAACGGCATCCCGTATGGTTCCGGCATTTATTTTATCAAACGGAATGGGTTGATTGGAATGCACCAGCAGCGGATTATTTAATATAGTCGTTTGGGCAAACACGCCGGTTAGGAAGAAAAAATAAAAGAGGCTAAGGTAAATTTTGAGCGGGTGCATACACAAGGGTTTTGCAACACAAACTATAGAATTTTTATGACAGACCGTGGCCCGCTTTGTTAACGGGCCCCCGCCAGGATAGACGCCAGGAAAAAGAGGGTCAGAAAAAAAGGCCCTGTCTTCCATTGACAGGGCCCTGGCTTTTTTTAAACCGGAGAACTATTGCAGTTTTACACCTTGCTTTTCCTGCCTTTGATCAATGTTCCTGATCACTACTTCCACCCGGCGGTTACACTGTCTTCCTTCATCCGTTTTGTTATCACATTTCGGATTGTCTTTTCCAAACCCTCTGGCAATTACCCGGCTCTTATCAATTCCGCCCTTAACCAAAGCATCTGCAACGGCCTGGGCCCTTGCTTTGGAAAGCTTCTTGTTCCTCGCCACACTGCCTATATTATCGGTATACCCATCAATGTAGAAATTGGAATTCGGAATTTGTTCGTTCATGGTTTTTGCGGCCCGCATGATGATGTCTTCAGATTCGGGACGGATGGTTGACTTACCAAAATCAAACAGGATGTTCTTAAAATCCGCAGTGATCTGAACGGCTATCTGTTCCACGGGACATCCTCTGGACGATGCGGGACCCGGCTGGTTCGGACAAAGATCTTCATCATCATTCACACCGTCTCCATCCGTATCGGGAATCGGGCAACCCTGGTATTTGATCACACCGGCAACAGTGGGACATTTATCCTGGGGGTCCGGAATGCCATCTCCGTCGGTATCGGGACAACCATGGAATTGTGCTAAACCCGGAACATTCACGCAGGAATCTTCTTCATCGTTAACGCCGTCCTTATCCGTATCGGGAATCGGGCAACCATGGTATCTGGGCAAACCGGCAACACTCACACAGGAATCTTCCTCATCATTAATGCCGTCTCCGTCGGTATCAGGAATGGGACATCCCTGATATCTTTTAAGGCCTGCCACCAGCGGGCATTTATCCACGTCGTCATAAACGCCGTCTTTATCCGTATCGGGCTTAATTTTTTTCTTGTACGGAATGCCGAAATGAATGCCCACATGCAGGTCAGCCTGTTTGGAATCGTGCACCAGTGCAGACAAAACAGTTCCCGAACCAATAAATAACGGGCCTATGCGGAAAGCGAGACCGGCATTGAACTGCGTTAACTCATTATAACTTAAAGGCAGTTCAACACTGAAAATCCTGTTTTCCCAACGTGGCGTAAAACTATAAGCATTGTAATAGTACAATTTCAGACTGCCCATTTTATTGGTCGTAAACTGCCCCGCAAAGTTTAACCCGAAGCCTTTCACCAGCATCCAGTCGATATTGGCCTGGATGGTGGTGGGAAGATCTATATTATAAGTCGCGTTCTGATTATTGCCCGTCGAAGAAAAAGGTTTCCCGGCTCCTGCGTTGGCGTCCAGAATAGCCTTATACTCACTTACTGATTTCCCTTCAAACTGAGTGAGATCAAAAGCTGTGGCCGAGTTATTACCGCTGTATTCTCCGGCTGAATTGCCGCTCTTATTAAATTTGATGCGGCCTACATCCAGCAGGGCAACACCGATCTTCAGTTTATATTTATTAGCGAAGCGGTCATCCACATACATGGAATAATCGGTATTGTTCGGACGGTATTCATATACAAAACCGATATCGCCACCAACGCCATGGCCATTGAATTTAAAAAAATCATTGAATTTATAATCGCTGAAATTGGCATTGGTGGTATTGAATCCAACGGTACCGGTGATGTTGGTCAGGGCCGCCGGCGCAGGTGTTATCGTAGCACCGAAATTATTGGTGTACAGGTAGGAATCCGCCGTACCGGCAAGGTATTTTACGGTAATGCCGCCCTTTAAAAAGTTATGACTTCCCTTATTGGTAAATACCTGCGCAATGGATCCGCCGATCTCTGTCCATCCGGTGGCATGAACAACACCCGTGGGTGAACTGAAAGATCCGGGGTTATAGCTGGTATTACCTATAACGGATGACGCCAGGTCGCCGTTAATGTCCTTCACGTTTGAAAAAATCCGGGTCCTGGTAGTGAGTGCAATGGATGTTTTCGGACTGAGGCTGATCATAAAAGAGGGACCCAGCACTTCTACGTAAGAAAGGGCATTTACATTTGTTTTACCGGTTAACAATTTAGATTTTAATGAATCTGCATTAAAGGAATTGCTGATGTCCTTAAACCGGAGTCCAGCCTGGTCGTTGCCCACAAAACCATTGATGGCAAACACATTTACATCCCACTTAAAACGGTTGTCCGCAATATTGGCCGGATTAAAAAAAACACCGTTCACGCCGGTGTAATTGCTGGTCCGATAACCCGGAAAGGACTGGGCCATGGAACTGAGCGTCAGGGCCAGACTTCCCAGTAGTAATAAAGGTTTTTTCTTCATAATCATTTTCTCATTTTTTTAGGATGAGTCAATTATTATGCCCTTGCGTAAACAAAGCAGTACCCTTAAAGGTTGATTAAAATTCCCGGGGCTGATATTCTACATTTTTCCCCATATCGTTTTTTGGTCGATGGTATATGGTTGATGGCGTTGTCTCTTCACTGTCCATTGTCAACTGTCCACTGTCCATTATCAACCATCAACTCTTAAAATACGCCCCATACCAGCCTGCACCGATCATGGGAGCCTTATCATTCAGCAGCAGTTTCACGGGAACCTTTTTTACCAGATCCTGCATGCGATCGCAGTCCAGCAGGTTATTATAAAAATCAGGTTGTTTTAACAAAGGAACGATTTTCGGTGGAATGCCACCGGCGAGGAAGAGGCCGCCCGTGGCCTTCATTTTCAGGATCAGGTTACCCGATTCTCTGGCCAGATAAAGTACAAAAAGTTTCATCGCTTCCACACAAACGGGATCCGTTCCCGCCACCGCCGCCTCACTGATCACGGCAGATGGATCGTCCTGCTTAAAGGCATCGGTAACAGAAGCACTCACCGGGCATTTTTTTACCTGGCACAAAAAGTTATATATGTCGTGAATGGCGGGACCTGCTATCACGCTTTCCCAACTGACCACTTTA
>DASRLM010000371.1:0-3827 GCA_035648455.1 Puia sp.
CCCATCCGGCTGGGCAATGGGAAAAATGCAATGATCGTTGGTTTTAACAATGGTCCGCTTCGCTTATTGAGCTATTGAAGAACGGAGCGGATAAATTAATTCCATCTTTATGATGGAGCTATCGGAAACGGGCAGGGGAGATAAATATTTTTCAAAATCCGCAGAAGCCTTATTCAACTGGTGGTCGTAGATATATTTTTCCATGGCCCTGTAAGCAATAAACCGGTCGCGGAAAGGACCTTCATAAGATCCTGTCACGAGCACCTGGTTGCCGGGCAATTGCTGACACTTGACCAGATAATCACCATCGATAACCTGGTTGATGTGAATGCCGGCCATGATCTTAGTGGTATCCCCCGGCAGGAATTCGAAAGAGACGTTTCTTGAGCCGATTGGCTTAACATGATGGGCAAAGGCAAAACTATCCAGCTCGTGAAATAAGTCAGTCAGTTTTTTGAAAATATCATGACCACTGGTAACTGTCTCCCGTCTTGTAAGAAAGATGGTATCAGAAGGATTCTTAAATTGAATGGGCAGGCCATAAAACCTGGTCGGATTATCGAGATAAGATTTTAGACCTGCGATGGTTTTATCCGCAAAGGCATCCGGCTTAAGGAATGGCAGAATTTTATAGAGTAATCTCGAATCCTGGTCATAGTTGATCCGGGCATTGTGAAATGACGTGGGTTGGTCATTACCCACATAAGGAACAATAGAATAGATGAACATGGAATGCTGTGTGCCCTTTGTTTCTTCCAGTTGGTAAAGGAGGTAGTTGACCTGGGTAATCGTAATTTTTTTCTCCGGCATGTCCAGGACGATGACGTGATGAACGGTATCTTCCCGGAAGCTGCAGGCAGTCGAGTCCTTATACCAGGCCTCGTGAACGGATGAATCCCATTTAATCCAATGAGCCGGTTTCATGGTGGAAGAAACAATATTATCCATTGTATTACTTATAAAAACCTGGTTTTGCTGGACAGAAGGAATTAAAAAAGTTACAATCAGGGCGAGCACAACAAGACCGGACAAGACAAAAAAAACTTTCTTCATAATAGAGATGCTTTGGTGGGATCAAAATAATTCCCTGTTGAATTTTAAAATTAATCGAATTTTTATGGATGGCGGTAAAGCTTTATTATATAATGCAATATTTCTTTTTTCAGGGCTGTTAATAACTGGGTGCCACCGGCATCAGAAAATAAAAATACTTGAAAATGAAAACCTGAAACTGGAATTATCCGCCAACCTTCCCCTGATCAATTCCTACACCGTTAAGCAATCCGGCATTACCCTGCAGGGAGATTCCGGATCTGCTGGCTGGGTGGTAAACGGACACCTGTATCCCTGGAAGGAATGGAATATCCGTACTGATTCCACCATCTTGGAAAACAGTCCCGTGTCCGGCATCGTTTATCACATGCAGTTGCCAGTTCTTTCTCTGGATTTTGATTATACCATTTCGCTTGGCTCCGATATCGCACGCCTTTCGATTAGTCATGTCCGTGACCCTACCTACCAATTCAACAGCCTGGACTGGGGAGAAAAACCACTGCTGCATGCAGACGACAGCAGCATGCACTGGTGGACCAGGCAGTCCTGGCTGTATAAACCTTTTGAAAGAAAAAAGCTGGCCATCCGGGGACTGTGGAGCTGGGATGAATTCAGGGGCCATGCCGGCGACAGCGTTTCCAGGGAATCCGGCATTGATGCCTGTTTGTGGAAACCGGATTATAAAAATGCAGCTGGACTACTAAAACCAGGTCTGGTAGCAGGTTTGATCAGCAACACCGATCTTTTTCCCATCCGCGTGAAAGGCGGTCCCGGCAAAGGATTTTCTCTGGGACCAAATACCTACCAATACCGGATGAAGGGACAAATCAGACCCGACCTGCAGATTAAGTTACTTCTGGCGGGTGATCTGAATGGCGACAGTATTGCCGATGACCAGGATTATTTTTTTTGGCGCAACCGCCAGCTCCCAGATGTACCGGATTATTTACGGAAATCCATAGCCTATAAAGTCTTTATGGACAGACCCGATCAGTCACAGCCTTCTACCACGCTGGATCAGTTGGATAAGATCGTTACCGCCATCCACAACATCACGGATGGCATTCCGCAGATTGCCTATATGGTGGGCTGGCAATACAAGGGGCATGATACGGGATATCCGGCATTGGACAAATGGAACGAACGGCTCGGGTCACATCAATCAGTATATGTAAAGTCCGCCTGGTACCGGGATCACCTGAATACCATTTTGTCCTACCACCTGAATATTGACGATGCGTTTAAATCCAATAAAGACTGGGACAGCTCCCTGATGGCTACCGACTACGATAAGGGGCCGATGTTCTGGCAAATGTCCTACTTAAAAACCGACAGCAATTATCATATTTCTCATTACAAGGATGTGAAATCCGGCGCCGTATTCAACAGGCTGAAGGCTTTCTTCAAAACGGTCCCGGTTCAGCAGGTCATACACCTGGACGCAATGCGTACCATCAACTGCAACCCGGACTGGGAAAAGGACAGCATCGGTGTTGCCGAAGAGCTGGACCTGGGACTAAAGCCCATCATCCACTGGCTGAAAGACAGAGGGATTGAAGTCACCACCGAAGGTCAGAACGGCAATCCCCACGAGTTGCAGGGATGGATAGCCGGCGTTTACCACATGGATGATCCTACGGTTGCCCAACTCATGATTTATCATCGCAAATTGATCGGAGGAGGTTTGGGAGATGGCCGTGGCCGTTATGAATGCGGGCTGGGTACCTCGTTGCATGAGGATCTGGCCTACCGGAAAATTGGTCAGAACTTGAGTTTCACCAAAGACTGGAATACCATTAAGGAACGCATTTATCTCGGATCGCTGCTTTACCTCTATTATCTGCAAAGACAGATCATGCATGTGAAAATGGATTCCGACAGGATCCGCATTTATTATGAAGATGGCACGATGGCGGATATTGATAAGAAAAATGATCACCTGCTCGTCAGTCGTGGTAACCTGGTCATTGCCCGCGACGATGACCGTTTTATTCCTATTGATAACCGGATTTATGCCTTCAGCCGGAAAGGATCAGAGAAGGAATGGGTTCTTCCGGAAGATTTTGCCGGTAAGGACCTGACCGTATTTTCATTAACAGAAAAAGGAAGACAGCCCGCACCGGAATGGAAGGTTACCGGTAACAGGATCCGCCTTATATTAAAGGCGGATGAGCCGGTCGAGATCAGCGTAAAAAATAAAAAGTAAAATGTCCCCGTATACGCTTAACGAACTTAAACACAAACGTCCCACATTACTATACAATCACATGGCCAAACAACTCTTTCTTACCATTTTCATCGTATTGGTCGGCACATTATCGTCCTGCAAACTTCAGTCGCGGGATGAACAGGAAACCACTGGAGGTTGGGTGAAATATGATCGGAATCCAGTGCTGGGCGGGGATCTTGGGACCATATTTGACATCAGTGTGCTGCATGACCGGCCCGGAAAATTCGACATGTACTGTTCCTGGCGTCCGCAGCGAAGCATTGCCCTGTCTTCCAGTGCTGACGGACTGCATTGGTCCAGGCCGGAAATCTGTCTGCCATACAACGACAGCAGCGGATGGGAGAAGGACGTGAACAGGCCGGTCGTTCTGTTCAAAGATGGAAAATACCACATGTGGTATACCGGTGAAAACGACAGTGCATCAGCCATCGGCTATGCGGTGAGTGAAGACGGTAAAAGATTCACCCGGGTGCAACCGGCTCCGGTGTTAACGGCCACCCTTACCTGGGAAAAGAAAGCATTGATGTGCCCCGACGTGATATGG
>DASRLM010000372.1:0-3406 GCA_035648455.1 Puia sp.
GATTGTCGGTGCTTATTTCCGCCTGGGTGGTATCTGGTTTACCATAACGGATATTGCGGAAGGCCACATTGCCATGGTCGCCCTGCAGCATCAGTGGGCCCATGGGTTTTTCATCCTGATAAAATGAACTGCGGGTGGGGCCGGTTACATCCACGCCGGCCTGAACCAGCACGCCGTTCAGGTATACTTTTTCAAAACGGGCATTGACCGTCTTTTCTCCTTTATCATTGAATTTCGGAGCGTAGAACGTTATTTTCAAATGCTGCCAAAGCCCCGGTGCACGGGCAACGCCCATCAGCGGCGGCACGCCCTGATAGCCTTCGCGTCCCTCACCCCGCGCATCATCCCATCGCTGATAGATTCCCCCGCAATCGGAAAACAATGGGTGCACCCGGGTCCAGCTGTCCAGCAACTGCACTTCATACCGCCCTTCCAGGTATACACCGGAATTGGAATTTTTGGCCATCATGAAATCCAGCTCCAATTGCAGATCACCGAATTCCTCTTTGGTGACCAACTGGGTATTGTTTTTCTGATTCAGGATGTTCACTACGACACCCTCTCCGGATAAGGCTTTCATATTTCCTTCCTTTCCCGGATCTGCGGAAGCATCCGATGCCAGGCTCCAGTTTTTTCCCGGATCCCGGAAGGCATCCAGATTATGTAACGGAATCGGTGTAAGCTGGCCGGCTTGCTGGCACCGGGCCATCAGGGAAAATCCTAAAATAAACGGAACGCAGAAAACGACTTTTTTTAAAAAATTCATGCGGGGCTTTTTGAATAAAACGGTTCGTTATGATGCAGGATGAAGGTTAAACAGATATTTCTGTTTTCGGGGGATTAAGATAACTACAAATTGCCTGCAATGTTAAAAATTAACTTCGTTTTTAACGCAAACGTTTGATTTTTCCTTTCAATCGTTTGCATGCCTTCCCTGCCTGCCTGTATTTGGGAATGAGCGGTATTTTCGGTAACTTTTACGGTCAAATTAGGCCTCCATGATCCTGGGAATGGGAAATAAGAAGATTTTATGGCTCACGATTTCGCTTGTTCTGATAGCCGGACTGGTAATATATGGTACGATCAGTCATCCGGTGGATTATATTACCCAGGTTAAACCGATCCTCAATAAAAATTGCATCACCTGTCACGGGGGTGTAAAAAGGCTCTCGAATTTCAGCCTGTTGTTTCGTGCTGAAGCACTGGCCAAAAATAAATCCGGCAAACCGGCCATCATCCCGGGCGATCCCGATCACAGTGAAATGATACGCCGGCTCACCCTGAAAGATCCGGAAGAACGTATGCCCTATAAACACGACCCTTTGAGCGCATCGGATATTGATATCCTGCGCAGGTGGATCAAACAGGGTGCAAAATGGGGTGACCACTGGGCCTATATTGCTGTGGCACCTGTTGAAGTGCCAAAACCCAAATCGCATTTTTTCGGATTGATCCCTGCAGCGAAATTAAGCTGGGCCAGAAATGACATCGACTATTTTATTTATGAAAAACTGAAGCAGGAAAAATTACAGCCTTCCCCGGAAGCTGAAAAATCAGTCCTGTTAAGGAGGGTCAGTCTCGACCTGACGGGCCTTCCTCCTTCTCCTGCCTTAACCAAAGAATTTCTTGGTGACCCCGGCGGCCAGTCATACGAAAAGCTCGTCGATGATCTCCTGGCCTCTCCGCATTTTGGCGAACGCTGGACGTCTGTGTGGCTCGACCTGGCCCGCTATGCCGATACCAAGGGATATGAAAAAGACGGTGACCGGTATATCTGGAAGTACCGCGATTGGGTGATCCGTTCCTTTAACCAGGACAAACCCTACAACGATTTTATTACGGAACAAATCGCCGGTGACCTGATCCCGCATCATACCGATGCGCAAATGATCGCCACGGCATTTCACCGAAATACCATGACCAATGATGAAGGCGGTACCGACAATGAAGAATTCAGGACAGCCGCCATGCTCGACCGGGTGAATACCACCTGGCAGGGCATCATGGGGACCACTTTCGCCTGTGTGCAGTGCCACAGCCATCCGTATGATCCTTTCAAACACGATGAATATTACAAGTTCATGGCTTTCTTCAACAACAGCCGTGACGAGGATACCTACGACGATTATCCCCTGCTCCGGCAATTCTCAACGGAGGACAGTCTGAAAATTGAAAGAGTATATGACTGGCTGAAACAGAATGAATCCGGGCAGTATGCCGCTGATGAAAGAAGGTTTTTGAAAACCTGGCAGGTTTCCATCAATTCGATCCGGGCGGACCAGATGATCAACAGCGCCCTGGCGGATACCAAGTTCCTCACTTTCCGCGAAAATGCTTCTGCCAGGTTACAGCAGGTGAACCTGGATCAGAAAAACAGGCTTGTCTACCGGTATAACGCCCATACCCCGGATGGTGTCTGGACGATACACCTGGACAGTCTCAACGGAGCCGTGTTACAAACGGTGCATGTGGCCAAAACGAAACCGGACTGGGTAATCACCTATGTCGATCTTCCTCCGGCACAGGGTACACATGACCTGTACATGACATATACCAATCCCCGGTTAAAAAATTCACTGAACGATGGTATGCAGTTTGACTGGTTCCATTTTACACAGCGCTTTCCCGAAAAAGGGACCAAAGAAAACAAAGAGATCGAAAAAATGTACTGGGAACTGGTTAATGCCAATGTGCCGGGCATTCCGGTGATGATGGACAATCCACCGTCCATGCACCGCAATACCTATGTTTTTGAAAGAGGCAACTGGCTCGTGAAAGGTGAAAAGGTGGAAGCCGATGTGCCACATTCCTTAAATCCTTTTCCCAAAAATGCACCGCATAACCGGCTGGGGCTTGCGATGTGGATCACGGATAAAAAAAATCCATTAACGGCCAGGACGATGGTCAACCGTTTGTGGGAACAGTTATTTGGAACGGGACTGGTTGAAACCCTGGAAGACATGGGTACGCAGGGAGCTGCGCCCACCCACAAGGACTTACTGGATCATCTCGCATACCAGTTCATGAATGATTATGGATGGAGCGTTAAAAAACTGCTGAAAGAAATGGTGATGTCCGCCACTTACCGGCAGGATTCGAAGGTGAGCAGGGAAATGCTGGTAAAAGATCCTTATAATAAATGGCTGGAAAGAGGATCGCGGGTACGCCTGTCTGCTGAAGAGATCCGCGATCAGGCGCTCGCGGTCAGCGGCCTGATGAGTGATAAGATGTATGGCGCCCCGGTGATGCCCTGGCAGCCTTCCGGAATCTGGCATTCTCCCTACAACAGTGATGTGTGGGAAACAAGTAAAGGTGGAGATCAGTACCGGCGCGCGGTATACACTTTCCTCAAAAGAACAGCTCCCTATCCTTCCATGATCACCTTCGACGGAGTTTCCCGGGAAGT
>DASRLM010000373.1:0-2627 GCA_035648455.1 Puia sp.
TTTCCGGACGGTCATTGCAGATCGGTGACGACGGACTGCCCGAAAAAATCACCACTTATTTTACGCCATCAAACCAATCGCTCTCGGCGCTGGGTGAACCGCTGTTAAGTCATCCATTTCATTTTGTAATTGTAAAAGATAACGGGGAACTCATTCACCTGAAACCCGGCAAAATCAGCTTTATTCAAAAATCTGCTGCTGTCGTATCCTGGAACGTGACCAGTACTTCTGACGACTGTGTGCTCCTGTGCGAGGGGGAATTGCAATTCGACGGGTTTGCCGGGTATCACCTCACCCTGACGGCAAAAAAGAATCTGAACATCAGGGACATCCGGCTGGAACTGCCGTTGAACAAAGACAAGGCGACCTATATGATGGGCCTGAATAAGGCGGGTGGAACAAGGCCGGAGCAATGGGCATGGACCTGGGATACCACAAGGAACCAGGATGCGCTGTGGCTGGGAGCGGTCAATGGCGGCCTGCGGATAAAATGGAAGGCAGAAAATTACCGGCTGCCCCTGGTGAATATCTATTATGCGTTCGGCCCGCTGAATCTTCCGCCATCCTGGGGCAATGGCGGCAAGGGAGGCGTGCACATCAATGAACTGGGAAAGGATGTGCTGGTGAATGCGTATTCCGGATCCAGGGAAATGAAGCTGAACGAAAAGCTGCACTATGATTTTGAATTGCTGATCACGCCATTCAAAATCATGAATAAAAATAATCAGTTCAACGACCGGTATTTTCATTCAGGACAGCAGGAAAGCAGCCAGTTCCTGAAACAGGCCGATTCAATAGGCGCCAACATCATCAATATTCATCAGGGCAACGACCTGTATCCCTTCATCAATTATCCCTATTCGGATATTAATAAAAAGGAACTTAACCAATTCATTCAAACGGCGAAGCAGGATAATAAAAGAGTAAAAGTTTATTACACCACGCGTGAGCTCACGGTGAACCTTCCGGAATTTTTACCCTTTGTCAGCCTCGGGGGTGAAATCATTTTTCCGGGTCCGGGGGCAACGGCAAAAACGCTGATTCATCCCGGCGGCCCTGATCCCTGGCTGCTGGATCAGTTGCGGGGAAGGAAATATATTCCGGCCTGGGTCAGTCCCCTGTCCACCGGCCGTTATGCCGGTCTCCGCGATCTTTCGCTGATCACCACACCCAACAGCCGGTTGAATAATTTTTACATAGCCGGGCTGAACTGGATGGTAAAGCATATGCACATTGACGGGATTTATATTGATGACTGTTCGCTGGACCGCGGCACGCTGAACCGGGCAAGAAAGATCCTGGATGATAACCGGCCTGCTCCGCGCATCGACATGCACAGCTGGAACCATTTCAATCCGGAAGCGGGTTATGCGAGTTGCCTGAACCTGTATATGGACCTGCTTCCGTATATCGATCTGGTGTGGATCGGTGAAGGCAGGAATTACGATACAGCACCGGATTACTGGCTCACGGAAATTGCGGGCATACCCTTCGGTGTTCCCGGACAGATGCTGCAGGACGACGGGAATCCCTGGCGGGGCATGGTTTACGGAATAACCAACCGGGCGGGCTGGGGGAAAACGATGCCCGATGCCATTTGGAAATTCTGGGATGAAACCGGTCTCGCGAAAATGACCATGATGGGTTACTGGGAAAAGCATCATCCGGTTTCGGTCGATAACCCGGCCATCCGGGTCACGCTGTTTAAAGGCGATACCAGCAGCGTACTGGCCCTGGGTAATTTTTCCGGGCAGGATCAGGATTGCAGTCTCGGAATAGATTATACGCTCCTGGAGACAGGCGCTTCATCGGTGGGGTTCGATATTCCACGCATTGAAAATTATCAGGAGGAACAAAAAAACATTTCACCCGGCCATATCCACGTACCCGCGGGAAAAGGTTTTTTGATTGTGATGAGAAAAAAATGAAGCAGCTGCTCAAATAATTAATGCAGGGCGAGAGACACGCCCGATTTATTGGCTTCGGGAATGGATTCGGGAAAGAGGAACCAGAACAGGCCAAGGATCATACAGGCGTATTTTTCGTAATGCGCCGTACTGAGTTTTTTATCCGCCGCTGAAAAATGATCCGTTTCAATGGTACAATGAAAATTGTGGTTCAGGAATTTATTGGGAACGAAAAAAACATCTCCCTCCGGATTCAGGGGTATTTTAAAAGAGATTTTCTTTTTATCCATTTGAATATGCCCGTCGAGGTTTTGGGGATTATCATAAGAGATCTTGCCGATCTCCACCCCATACTCATTTTCAAACAGGAATTTGTTTCCCCGGATACCAGTCTCTTCCATAAAAAAAAGAAGCTGATTATGCTGGCGTTCCAGCCTGCCGGAATGCTGAACCGGATTGTAGCGAAGCACCATTTCGGGAGAAGTGCCGTCAAAAAGTTCAAAACGCTCTATGGTATGCTTTTGATTGTTTGTGGAACTCCAGTGCATGGCAATCTTTTAAAGGACAGAATCTTGATATGGCACCCAAAATTAACCGGTCTCCTTCAGCATAGCCAGTGTAGTTGTACACTTATTATTACCAAAAGCCTGCCAAGGGAATTTTTTGGTTTATAATATAAACTACTTTATTTTTGTTTTATCCTCCCCGGGATCGTTCATT
>DASRLM010000374.1:0-3827 GCA_035648455.1 Puia sp.
CGGGGGGCAGGAATCTTTTAAATGCAAACTATTCCTCTCTGGTCAACATCAATGCGGATGCCGCCGGGAGCAACAATTTTTAAACTCCTCACCGTCGCGTAATTTTTACGGCGGGCTGGCCATCAAATACCGGTTCACCGAGTGATCAGAAAATTCCGTTAAAAGACCACGGGGAAAAACAGTTTATGAACCGGTTAGCCGATTACTGTAATTTTGTAGCTCACTATGATTAAAATGAAAATGCAGCATAAAAAAACCATCCTAAAAAGAACAGTTCTTTTACTATCAGCGGCGGTCGTATTTTTCTCCTGCCATCAGCAGGTGGACCAGGATGCCGCTTACAAATCACGGGCATACGCCAAATCCGATACCTCCAAGGCAAAATTCACCCGGAACATGGTGGATAACCTCCGGGACCCATCCTGCGGCATGCCCCTTATGGCAGTCGTGGAGGATACTCTTCATTACAACGGTAAAGTATACGGATTTTGTTCAGACGAATGCAGGGATGATTTTAAAAAGAATCCGAAGGAACTGGCAAAAAATGCCGTGATGAAAAAATAACCCACAGATGACCCTCACCGATATTATCACCGAGAGGATCCGCGAAGAGGGACCATTGTCTTTCCATGACTATATGGATATGTGTTTGTACCATCCCGGGAAAGGCTATTATACTTCACCAAAAGATCAGATCGGTGAGGCGGGGGATTTTTACACAAGCCCGCATTTTTCATCCCTTTTTGGCCAGATGATCGCCAAACAGATGGAAGAGATGTGGAGGATCCTCCATAAAGAACCTTTCACCCTGGTGGAATATGGAGCAGGCCCCGGAACATTGTGCCGCGATATCCTGCGGGCCCTTAAAGAAAATGAGCCCCTCTACCGCGATCTCCGGTATTGTATCATAGAAAAAAGCGCATCCATGCGCGAAAAAGAAAAAAAAATCCTCTCGGAAAAAGTAAGCTGGTATCAGCAGATTGAAGATATCCCCGACCTTATGGGTTGCATCTTATCCAATGAACTGGTCGATAATTTTCCTGTCCACCGGGTTGTCATGATGGAAGAACTGATGGAAGTATTCGTTGATTACAGCCGGGGTTTCACCGAAATATTAAAACCTGCCAGCGAAGGGCTGAAAAATTATTTTAAGGAACTGAAGGTAAGCCTTCCAACAGGATACAGAACAGAAGTCAATCTGAATGCTCCGGACTGGCTGCGTGATATCGCCGGCCATTTAAAAAAAGGTTTCGTGCTCACCATTGATTACGGTCATTCTTCCTCCCCGCTGTATAATGAAAAACGACGGAACGGCACCCTGACTTGTTTTCACCGGCACAAGATGAATGATGATCCGTACCAAAATATAGGGGAGCAGGACATCACGACACACATCAATTTTTCTGCTCTGGCCCATTGGGGATCCTTATATGGGTTAAGCTGCTCCGGCTTTACCAACCAGGCTCATTTTTTACAGGGTCTCGGCTTCGCGGCACATCTGCGGAAAATGGAAGAAGAAAACCCGCAATCCGGTTTAAAGCAGAATGAACAACTGTTGAATACCCTCTTACTGGACATGGGAACGAGGCTAAAAGTCCTCGTTCAGCAAAAAGGCATACCCGGCGCGCGGCTCTCCGGTTTACAGTTCGCGCAGCCATTTGTATAATATATTTTTAAAAGGCATCCGGAAACCCTTACAGTGCACTCCTGAACGCCGCCGTATATTTATCGAGATAAAACTTTTTGGATTTTGACTTATACTGCATGATGAAGCGGGGATGTTCCAGGGCAATGATCTTTTTAAAAAACTTTTTTTCTTCATTCAACGCTCGAAGAAATTTTTCATTTTTACCGGTACCAAAGCAAAAGCACAGGTCCGTATCAATACCCAGGGCAATTTGTTTTTTTATATTGTCAATAATAAAATCATACACTGCCGCTGTTAATTCGCGGCTGTCGTAATAGTTGTAATTAATTTCCCTGCCGTTTTTTCCCGGCTTCTTAAAGCCGAGCGGGCAAACAGAATGGATATAAAATTTCCCGTAGAAGGCGTCAGCGCCACCGAATGCGTCAATCATTTCGTATATGAAAACGGAAGACGGTTCGTGAGCTGGTGCCCCGTTAAACGGGAGACCGCATTTTTCCATAAGCCGTTTGGGATCTGTAAAGGGAATGCCTGTAATGCCGGCGCCGAACCTGCCCGGATTTATTCCCAGGATCAGGTGGCGGCGGTTCTGATCGCTGTAATATTTTTTGTAAAACAGGGAACTGAGCCAGTGAATGTCTTCGTTCTCCTTAAATGGATTCATGATCCGGATCCCTTCCGGAAGCTCTCCGGAAAAATGCACCTGGCGGTTAAAGGAAATTACTTCGTCGGCAAAAGTTTTCATCGTGTAAATCAGAACAGCTGTACAGGTCGCTCCTGGGCAACTGTACATCCCGCGTCAAATACAGCCAGAGGTTTAAAATGCTCTGCCCTGCATGAATTTGAAAGTGAATTTGTAAGTATAACCCAGCAGGATGGTGGCTGCACCGGTATTATTCCTACCATTTTCAGAACCTTTCTGAATATTGATAAAGCCATAGTTGCCACCGGCTTCCAGGAATATTTTTTGCAAGCGGTCCTTCCCGAACAAATAGGCAAAACCGATATCACCGTCTATGCCGATATTGGCCTTATGCAACTGGCTTCGGATATTATTGGTACTGTCGAACGATTGGGATCCTCCATGCAGTTCCTGCTGGGCCTCAGGATCAGCATAGATGTGACCGCTGCCGCTGGTAACCTGTTTGGCGGAAAGCAGAATGCCGAGAAAGGGACCCGCGGCCACGGAAAAACGGAAATGACCCTGTTTCCCCAGATCCCAACCCAGTTTGGCCAGCCGGACGAATCTCAGATAGCTCAACCTGACCTCACTTTTGAAATTGGCGTATAAATAAGGGGGCGCCTGCATGCCCTGTGATTGAAAATAGGCGGCGGCCAGAGCCGGGGTCGGGAATGCCTGAAATCCTTCTTTCTTTCCACCCTGGGAAGAGAACTCAATTTTTGATTCAAGGGAAAAGAGCCTGGATATATGCATTTCATCCATCAGCCCGAAATCCGGTCCCAGTCGCGAGTTATATCCCGTATTCAGCGGATCATTCATGGAGCCGCCGGAGGTTAGATTGGGAATACTGATCCCGCCAAAAAAGCCCACCTCCACCTGGCCGGTTTTAAAGGCCATCTGCGCATGGGCCACAGATAAAGTGCAGATACAAAATAAAACCAGGATTGCCTGGATGATTATTTTTTTCATTCCGGAGATCTTTAAGGATAACCCTGCAAAATTAAATCCTTTCCGGCAACAAAGTTAAATGAATGATGATGGAATAACAACCGGGTAACCAGGCAGGCTATGCCTCTCCCTTGTGTTTAATTACTTTCGCCTCCACATAGAAAATGGTTTCTTCCGCAATATTTTTTGCCTGGTCACCGACCCTTTCCAGCTTCCGGATGATGGACAGATTATAGAGCGCCTGCTCAAGATCTTCCGGATGCATCTCCAGGTATTTCACAATGGATGCTGTAGCGCTCATATTGATGTTATCCAGGAATTCATCTTTTTGAAATATGCTTCTGGCCAGGCCGGTATCTTCCTTTTCAAAGGCGGACAAACTGTCTTCCAGAATATGAATGGCCTCTTCATACATGCTCACCGTGCTTGTTGCCTTCAACAATTCATAGTTAAACGGTTTTTCCGCACTCAGAATATGTTTGGCAACCCCTTCCGCGATATCCCCGATCCTTTCCAGGTTGGAATTTATTTTCAAAACGGCCAGCACAAAAC
>DASRLM010000375.1:0-3172 GCA_035648455.1 Puia sp.
AACAAATCGACCCTTATGAAAGAAAGAATTAAAGAACTGATGGATATGCTGAAAGAGCTTGTCCCTGAAATGAATCCGGAAAGACAGAGCTACAATAACATGCGTCTTATCCCTTTGCCGGTTAAAAACCAGGAGCAAAAAAGGCCTAACCCTTATAATACCAACAGATAAATGTTTTATTTAGAAGAGGAACAGTTCCCCAAACCTGAAAACCCTATGGAAATTTCATCCCATCCTGCGAAATTCTCCAACGACATCGTCGTGGAGATCAAAGCCGATACGGAGGATCATTGCATCATTGTTCTGACCAATCATTCCGGAAGAATCCGCAGAATGATGGGCGTTAACCTGATTCGCGGAACAAACGACATTCATGTGGAAAATGTGGATACCCTGGAAGCCGGTCTTTACCAGCTCAGCGTAAAAAATACAGAATCCACCTTATTGTATACTTCTATTCTTACTAAACCCTGAACAAGCTTTACCTAAACTTACCAAGTTTTTAATGAGCTGCCTTATTAAGGATTACGCGGGAGCCTTTTCAGGCTCCCATTTTTATTTACGTCATCCTCACCTTACTTTAGACTCTGGTATACCAGCTGTTCAAATTTTTTTGACAGATCTCCATGACTGTTCGGCACCTGCTGGGTCATGATCAGGCAGATCAATTTCGCTTTGGGATCGGCCCAATAAGTGGTTCCGAAAAAGCCGCCCCAGGAAAAACTCCCTGCATTCCGTCCATCCCGGGCTGCTGCCTTGTCGCTGGTTATGTCAAAGCCCAATCCGAAATTATCCACGCCGTTAAAAGTAAAATCCAACTGTCCGCTCGTCATGAGTTCCACGGTACGGGGTGCCAGCATCTGTACGCCGTTATATGCTCCTTTGTTCAACAGCATTTGAAGCAGTATGGCATAATCAAATGCGGTGCCCGTTAATCCGGCCCCTCCGGAGAAATACCTTTTTTTATCCAGTGGATATTCCGGATCCACTCCCGTCTTGGTTTTTTCCCACAAAGAAATTTCTCCCGAAGCATTTTCGGCATAAACGGGAGCCAGCCGGGAGCCTTTTGATGAAGGCACGTTAAAATAAGTATCCTGCATGCCCAGCGGTTTGAATATTTTTTGTGACAGGTAATCCGCCAGGTCCTCTCCACTGATCACCTCCACCAGGCAACCCAGCAAATCAACGCTCAATCCATAGGTCCACTTTTCTCCCGGGTTATGGACCAGCGGAAGTTTTGCCAGGCGCTTCATGGTTTCCAGCAGACCGGCATTTACCGTTCCGAGTCCGCTGGGAATATGCGCTTTCGCATAAATCGCTTTCATGGAAGCACTCCCTATTCCGGGATAATCCAGCCCTGAAGTATGGGTGAAAAGGTCGCGGAAAGTAATATCGCGGCTGGCCGGGCGGGAGGTATAACTGCTGTCCCGCTCATTGAACTGATCCAGCACCTGAGGATTTTTGAATTCGGGAATAAAATCCGCAATCGGTTCATCCAATGTGAATTTCCCTTCTTCATACAGGGTCATGGCTGCCACGCTAACGACCGCTTTGGTTTGCGAGGCAAGGCGGAAAAGAGCATCGCTGGGCATCGGCTTTTTGCCGGAGGCATCAGCATATCCATATCCTTTATATTGAATGAGTTGGTTGTCCCTTACGATAAGGGTTACCACATCCTTCACCCATCCCTTTTGGATATATCCATTGACCAGCGTATCAATCCGGCGAAGCCTGGCATAATCAATATCCTGACGCTCCTTTTGATCGGTCCGGATATTCTGTGCGGCAGCAGAAAAACAAAGAAGGGGAAGAAGAAAAAGAAGGGCTAAAATCTTTTTCATTAAAATATTTTTTTTAAAAAGATAATACAATTTTACTCAACCAGGATCCGGGATTTATAAATCGCCCTGGGTAACGGCGGCTTCCAGTCATGGTTCCGGTCATTTTTTCTTCAGCAAGGATTAACTTTGCCACATGACAAAGCTTTCTGTTAACATCAACAAAATTGCGACGCTTCGCAACAGCCGCGGAGGAAATAATCCCGATGTGGTGAAGGCTGCTGTGGATGCCCAACGCTTCGGGGCGGATGGCATCACTGTTCATCCGCGGCCGGATGAACGGCATATCCGCTATCAGGATGTATACGATATTAAAAAAATCATCCGCACCGAATTCAATATCGAGGGAAACTGCCAGGAGCAAAAGTTTGTCGATCTGGTGCTGAAAGTAAAACCCGATCAGGTAACCCTTGTTCCCGATTCATTGAACCAGATCACCTCCAACCACGGATGGGATACGGTTAAACATGCAGATTACCTGAAGCAAATCATACTGGTCTTTAAAAAAGCCGGCATCCGCGTTTCGATCTTTGTGGATCCGGTGGAGAAGATGGTGGAAGCAGCCGCGCTTACCGGAACGGACCGGGTGGAACTTTATACAGAGGGATATGCCAAAGCATTTCATCAGCATAAAGAAGAGGCGGTACTGCCTTATGTAAATGCCGCAAAAAAAGCAAAGTCACTGGGATTGGGAGTAAATGCGGGGCATGACCTGGACCTGGATAACCTGAGGTATTTTTCGATATCCATTCCGGAAGTGGACGAAGTTTCCATTGGTCACGCACTGATCAGCGATGCCCTGTACCTCGGATACGAGAATGCGATACAATTGTACAAAAGACAATTAATCGAAAGTTAATTGCAGCCCAGCAGCGCGCAGAGCCTGGCTTCCAGTTCGGGACCCCGGAGGTTTTTACCGATGATCTTTCCTTCCGGGTCCACCAGGAAATTCTGGGGTATCTGCTGAATACGGTATTTCAAGGCCGCTTCATTATTCCAAAACTTCAGGTCACTGACCTGGGCCCATTCCAGCCGGTCATCATGGATGGCTTTTATCCAGGGATCCCGCGCCCGGTCCAGCGATACGCCCAGCACGGTGAAGTTTTTTGCCTTGAATTTTCCATATGCCGCCAGCACATTCGGATTTTCCATCCGGCAGGGCTGGCACCAGCTGGCCCAGAAATCCACCAGCACATATTTTCCTTTGAAAGAAGACAGCGTCACGGGATTTCCGGCCGTATCGCTCTGGGTAAAATCCATGGCTTCGGTTCCCACGGCCCCTATCTTGCCGTTGTCAATTTGTTCCCTGACATATTTTCCAAACATGCTTCCCC
>DASRLM010000376.1:0-5856 GCA_035648455.1 Puia sp.
GGTAGCGTGTACCGGTCGCCCTGAAATACGTGATGGTAATAACCTTCCGATATTCCGGTAACCGCATCGGTGATGAAGAACAACCGGTCTCCCATTATTTTTTTGCTCAGTCTTACCGCATCGAAATCAACATGCACCCCATCACAGATCACGCTGCTCATAACTTTTGAATGGGCGTAGATGGCGCCAACCATTCCCGGCGATCTGCCCTGGAGCGGGGACATGGCGTTAAAAAAATGGGTTGCCGTGGGTACGCCCATATCAAAAGCATGCATGCCTTCTACATAGGTCGCATTGCTGTGTCCGGCGGAAACCAGGATCCCCTCATCCATCAGCAATTGTATCACCTCGTCGCTGCACTGCTCGGGCGCCAGCGTGATCATTTTAAAAATACCCCTGCCTTTTTCCAGGAATACTTCCACTTCCTGCCGGGTGGGTTTCCGGATGAATTTTTCTATATGAGCGCCTTTTTTCGCGGGGTTGATATAGGGCCCTTCTAAGTGTATCCCCAGTAACCCTTTTTTCCCCGAAGCCATATATTCTCCTGCAACCTCAATTCCTTTTAGAAAATTCTCTATGGAATTGGTGGCCATAGTGATCATAAAATGCGTACAGCCCCCGGAAAGACAGTAGGCATACGTGGCTTCCAGGGAAGCAATGTCCAGGGAATGAGAGAATAATTTCCCCAGTCCGCCGTACAACTGAAGATCAATCAATGCCGGGGCAATAAGGCAATCCCCATGTTCCGCAACTTCATATTCGGGAGGGATCTGGCGGGCCTCCACAATTCCGGTGACGCTGTTGTTCTCTGTGAGCACAGCATGCCGCTCCATCATCTCCTTACCGGTAAAAACTGCACCTGCCAAATAAGCCTGTTTCATGGATCAGGATTGTATTAAAAAATGATTCGCATCTTCCAGGAAAGGAAATTCCCTGCGAGCAGATTCCAGGATTTCTTTGCTCAGGGTGAGCGTATTAACTTCTTCCTTTCCCTGGCTGCTGTGCAGGATTTCGCCGAGCGGTCCTGCCACCAGGGATTCCCCCGCATAATCCAGTCCGTTCCCGTCGGTGCCGGTGCGGTTCACGCCGATAACAAAGCACTGATTCTCTATAGCCCGCGCCATCAGTAAAGTTTTCCAGGCCTGGATTCTGGCGGAGGGCCAGTTGGCCACAAAAATCAGGACATCATATTCCGGTTCCGCTTTTTCCCCGCCAGACAGGGACGCGACCGGATTGGATTGCCGGAGCCACACGGGGAACCGCAGGTCATAACAAACCTGGAGGTTAATTTTCCAGCCTTTTGCCGAAGCGATCAGTCTGCTTTTGCCGGCGGTGTACGCCTGATGCTCTTTACCATAAGCAAAAAGATGTCTTTTATCATAGTGTCCGTAATCGCCGTTCGGAAGCATCCAGATGAGACGGTTATAATAATGTGGTTCGTTCCCGTCCGTATCCTTTGCGATCATGCTGCCGGTGACGATGCATTTTTTTTCTGCGGCCATTTTTCTCATCCAGGTTATGGTAGGCCCCCCCATGGTTTCGGCCAGCAGGACGGGATTCATGCTGAATCCGGTGCTGAACATTTCCGGGAGGATAACCACCTCCGTTTTTTCTTTGATGCCCAGTATTTTTTCGCCCAGCAGCCGGAGATTCCGGGATTTGTCTTCCCAGAAAAGATCAGTCTGCACTAAGGAAACGGTAAGGTTCAGCATATAATTTAAGATTAGCCGGTACAGGGGCTCTCCGGAAATGAAAAAGTATTCATTAGCGCCGATTCAAAACCTTTTTGAAGCAGATAGTTCCGCCACCTGGTTTTCTTTGCAAAAATATTCTTTTCCGATTGGAGGGAGCCCCATTTTTTATCCGCCTGCCGGTTAAAACTCCGGAGATATTCGGTTTCGTCAATGCCTTCCAGGGCCTTTTTGATGCAATAGGGGCTGGCTCCTTTTTGTTTCAGCGCATACAGGATCTTCTGTTTTCCCCAGCCTTTTATCCTGAATTTGCCGGAGGCAAATTGAATGGCATATCGTTCTTCGTTCAGATAGCCTTCCTGGATCAGATCGGAGAGCACTTCTTCCACTTCCTTTTTGAACAAACCCAGGCTATATAGTTTCTGTTTCACTTCGCCATGATTACGTTCCTGGTAGCTGCAATAATGCTTTAGCTTCTGAAGCGCTTTTTCCTTCGAAACCCTGCCCGGCCTGAATGATGAACCCTGAATGGCCATTTGGTCCAAATATAAAACAACCGGTGTTCGGTTCCCGGGTTTAAACCGCATTTTCAATCCGATTCATAACTTTTTTGCACACCCAGGATCAAGATATTCACCCTGCGATATTCGGCTGTTGCTGTAAGAAAAAATCAGTAGTTTCGTCCCAAAGTCCCGATTCATGAAGTTTATTGTTTCCTCCTCGGCTTTGCTCAAACAACTGCAGCAGATCAGCGGTGTCATCAGCGCCAATACCGTTCTCCCCATTCTGGAAGATTTTCTAATTGAAGTGGAGAAGAACAAACTGACCATCGTTGCCACCGATCTGGAAACCGTGATGAAGGTTAAGCTGGATGCTGAAGCCAAAGAAACCGGCAGGGTATGCATTCCGGCCAAGATCCTGCTGGACTCCCTGAAGAATATTGCGGATCAGCCACTGACGTTTACGATCGACAAGCAGTTTGGCGTGGAGATTACGAGTGACAATGGGAAATACAAGGTGCTGGGTGAAAATCCGGATAATTTTCCAAAAGATCCTTCTGCAGACGAGACCAGTTTGTTTGAAATGCCCGCCTCTGCCCTCACCACGGCCATTAACAAATCCCTTTTTGCCGTCAGCAGTGATGATTTAAGGCCCGCAATGACCGGCGTTCTGGTGGAAATGAGCACATCCGGGATCCAGTTCGTGGCCACGGACGCCCACCGCCTTATCCGGTACAAATTGAAAAATATTGAATGCGCCAAGAATGAATCCCTGATCGTTCCAAAAAAACCGCTAAACCTGCTGAAATCCGCTCTGCCTTCCTCGGATGAACAGGTAAAGATTTCTTATAACAGCAATCATTTGTTTGTTAACTATGGCGGACTACAGATGAGCTGCCGGCTGATTGATGCCCGGTTTCCCGATTATAAAGTGGTGATCCCGGCAGATAATCCGTACAAGCTTGTTGTAAACAGAACCGACTTTCAGAACGCCCTGCGCAGGGTAAGCGTATTCAGTAATAAAAGCACAAACCAGGTTGTGCTCAGCATTCACGGCAGTGAACTTCAGCTGGCATCGCAGGACGTGGATTTTTCTTTTGAAGGAAATGAACGCATGAAATGCCAGTACGATGGCGAGGATATGTCCATTGCCTTCAATGCCCGGTTCCTTATTGAAATGCTGAATGCCACCTCATCTGAAGAGATCAGGATTGAATTATCCACGTCCACCAAAGCGGGCATAATCAAACCCGTTGAACAGGATGAACAGGAAGACCTGCTGATGCTGGTGATGCCCCTGATGCTGAACAGCTGAGGAGTAGGTAAAGAAAAAAAGTCAGATTAATTTTTGTTGCAGAGAAACTGAAAGGGTTTTAATTCCCGTTGTCTGGCGACGCGCTGTATATTACGGCTGCCCCTTAAAATTTTGTATTTGTTGATATCAAAAACTTCGTGGGCTGAACAGAAGTTTTCCAATGTTTCATAACGATAGAGGAGATCATTTAACTTTTCCAGTTCACAGGCCATGAACTGTTCCGTTACAAATTCATCTTTCATGAGGACAAGTAAATCTCTATCCGCTGTTTTCATTTAATTAGATTTTAATAACCAACCATGCCCTTGTTAAGACCGCATCCGCATTTCTTGCTGGTACCATCCATGTGGTTGCTCGAAGCGCAGCTTGCACCTACAATGCTAATCATTAATAATACAAAAATCAATAGGGTAAGCGGGGTTTTCATAGAATTCTTTACACTAATTTAGAAAAACTTTGTGATTATTCTTAGCTTTTATGTCCCATATTTAGAAAATTAACATGCCCCTTCATTTTCCCAGAACTGTGCTCATTGCTCCGCTGGACTGGGGGCTGGGTCATGCAACCCGTTGTATTCCAATAATTAGGATCTTGAAGGATAGGGGTATCCACTTATTGATTGCAGTGAGGGGGGCCCAGAAGATTTTATTGCAAAATGAATTTCCGGAGCTCGAATTCCTGGATATTCCGGGCTATGAAATCCGACTGTCAGGGAGGGGTAAAAAACTGGTTTGGGGCCTATCTTCCGGGTTCCGACCATTCTGAACCGCATCCGGAAAGAAAATGCCTGGTTGAAGATCCTGTGCAGGCAAAGGAAGATTGATCTCATCCTTTCAGATAACCGGTATGGATTTTATCACCGGAGCATCCCCCGCATTTTCATAACCCATCAGTTATATATACAGTCGGGACTTGGCCGCCGGGCGAACAGGATATTGATGAACCTGAATCATCATTTTATCCGACGGTTTTCGGAATGCTGGATACCGGATTTCCAAAACCCGGATTCCCTGGCAGGCTTATTATCGCACCCGCCGCGTTTACCCGGGATCCCGGTGAGGTATGCCGGCATTTTATCCCGGTTCAGGAAAGAAGAAAGCATCATTTCCAATCCCCTGCTGATCATGATCTCCGGGCCGGAGCCGCAGCGTACGGTATTTGAAAACAAAATTTTCCGCGAGCTGGAAAATTATCAGGGAAGGGTCGTGGTGGTTCGCGGATTGCCGGGGAATGAAGATATTTTCAGCCTGCCCAACCGGCAGGTTAGCCTTTTCAATCACCTCGAATCAGGACCCCTTAACGATTTATTGAATACTTCAGCGTTTGTGATCTGCAGAAGCGGGTACAGCACACTGATGGACCTGGCCCGGTTGCAGAAAAAAGCAATTTTGATTCCGACTCCGGGTCAGCCCGAGCAGGAATATCTCGGGACCTGGCTACAGGATAAAAAATGGGCGATTACTGTTTCAGAGAAAGATTTTGATCTGGAGAAGTGCATGCAAATATTTCACGGGGAGTCGTTTGGGTTTCCCGCATTTCCGGAAACCTCTCTGGAAAAATTCATGGATGATTTTTTTGACAGTCCTTTATTCAGCGGCGGCCTTCGGTGAATCAAAAAAAAGAAATATTTTATCAGCCAGGGTAAAATCCTGCCAGCTTTTAACTTCCGCAGCTGCAGCAAACACGCTGCAGGTGGGCATATGGGCAACAGGTGTGCTGGTGAGGGAACCGGCATATTCCGTGATGCCGGGATTATGCGCAAAAACGGCCACGCGGTCGAACTGATCATCCAGCCCGGAAACCACATCGTCGAAAGTTTCGGGCATGGCATTATATAAAGCCGGAACCAACCTGATCTCCGAAGGTTTGCGGTTGTACTGGCCAATGAAAATTTCTGCCGTGTATTTAGCGCGAACAGCCGGACTGGAAACAAACTGATCAATCAAAATGTTTTTCCTGATCAGTCTTTTGGCCATTTCTGCAGCATCCTTGATTCCTTTTTCGTTCAATCCGCGATTAAAATCCGAAGCCGCCGAAAAATGAGCTACGCTTTTAGCATGCCTGACCAGGAATATGGTTTTCATTTGTTTTACAATTTTACCTGTGCGGCTTCTAAGGTAAAATAAGAAGTCGTAACCGGTAATAAATTAAGGCTTTTTTAAGTTAATCTGTTGGAAAAGGTTATCCGGAATGAATAATTTTGCCATTCCCGGTGTACACCGGCCGCGTGAGTGAAATTACTAAGTTATTTTACAAGAAACACAGTGTAGAATGCAAGGAAAGGGGTTAAAATGACGTATTTTACGAAAAAAACCACTTCCGTTTTTTTTATTCAGCACACAATAAATAA
>DASRLM010000377.1:0-5097 GCA_035648455.1 Puia sp.
TATAAATTCAAAGGGCTATTTGTAAACCATTAATTTCGAACTATTCAAATTAGAGAATATGGACGGATGAAATAGTGGGCCGCCATGAATACTTTTGAAGAAAAACCGCGATCAAGCAGACCCTGTGGAATTTTATTTTGCCATTCTATCATTGAAGCAACAAATAACGGAACTTGCCCGCTGTAACCAGCGGCGCGTATTTCTTCCAAACGTTTTATTTTCAGATTTCGTATGAATCTCCACCAGGAATCATAGATCAGCAGATTGTTTGATGATCCGGGTTGAATCTTTTCCCACATCATAAACCTTTCCGGGATTTCGACGGCCCTGTTTCCAAAGCTCGTTTGGGTAACCTGGCTTCCGCTGATGCCAATGCACACCAGGGATTCGGGTATATACGTTGCAGGCGGATGTTTTTGCAGATAACGGATATAAAAATCGAAATCCACCAGCCAGCTGAACCTTTTGTCAAATGTAATTTCCGGATCATTGCGGAAAAGGACGGCGCTGGGAGGCCCGATCCGGTTGGCCGCTAATAATATATCCGGATTGCGGTTCAGTCTGCTTAAAAATGTTCCCGATGCCCTGATCTCCCGCTCCTTCCCGTCTGGAAGAACATTGCTGTAGGTACAAAAATAAAAATCCGTCTTTCTTTCCTTCAGCGCGCGTACAAACCCGGACAAACTTTCCGCATCCCGGAACCAGTCGTCATCATGCATCAGTTTGATCCACTCCCCGCTGGCCCGGCGAATACTTTCGTTCCAGTTTTCCGGGGTTCCCAGCGATGTTTCATTTTTAAAATACCGGATCAGGGGTTTGAGGGAATGAACGCCGATTAATGCCTGCACCTCATTCCCCGGACTGTCATCCGTGATTACCACCTCAAAATGCCGGTAAGACTGCTCTAATATCGAATCCAGCAATCGTTTCAGGTAATTCACCCTGCTGTAAGCCGGAATGCAGATGGAAATGAAGACCGCCTCTCCCATCCGGCAAAAATAACGGTAGTGTGGATAAATTCATCTCCCTATTAATATTCCTTTACCAAAATATAGCACGAAAATTGATGCTGATCAGCAACACTTCAGCTTATGCTTATTCAAAACAGGAATATTCAATTTAGCAAACTGGTTAAAACGGACAACCGTCTCCGGGAGTTTAATTTCAGAAAAATCAACGGACTGCACGAAGAATTGTTTACAGTGGACGTAAGCGATGACCGCGGAAACCGGATCATGTTTAAAATGCACAAGGAAGGGAATGACTGGACGATCCTGGCCGAGCAACCCCTGCCCGACTGGGTCAGGAACAGTTCCTTCAAATTCAACGACCTGATCGCCGAGGAACTCAGGGTATCCTGATCCCAATCTTTTTTATTAATTTGAGGAAAGCTTAATGCTTGGTTAACGGTTAACCACAGCCTTTCTTATGGTTCAATTTAATGCCGTAATACTTCAGTTTAACCAACAGGGGGAAAAGACCGGATGGTCTTACATTTCTATTCCAAAGGATATTGCCGGTGAACTTAAACCGGGTACAAAAAAGTCCTTTCGGGTTAAAGGCAGGCTGGACGATCATCCCATTGCCAAAACGGCCCTGCTGCCTATGGGTAAAGGTGATTTTATCCTCCCCCTGAATGCAGCCATCCGGAAGGCCATCCACAAAAAGAAGGGAGCCATGCTGAAGGTGCGACTGCAGGAAGATAAACAAGCCCTGTCCGTTTGTCCCGAGTTGCTGGAATGCCTGCAAGACGCTCCCCCGGCGCTTCAGCGTTTTAAGGCCCTGCCGCCCTCTCATCAACTGTATTACAGTAAATGGATAGAAAGTGCCAAAACGATCCAGACAAAATCAAAAAGAATCGCGCTCACCATTACCGCTATGGAAAAGCAGATGAGCTATGCGGAAATGATGCGCGCCAATGCACAAGCTGTTAATAAGTAAGTTTGACAAAATATGACTTTAAATAATTAAATTTGAAAGGACGCACAAGATGTTGCCGCAAAAACCTTTTTTGAAAACTTTAAATGGCCGTAATTGACTGAAACGATCATCAATCTGGATACCGTAAATCCTATCGAATTCTTTGGTGTTAATAATGGAAAACTCGACATTCTTAAAAAAAAATTCCCTCTCCTCAAGATCCTTTCCCGGGGCACCCAGATCAAATTAAGCGGTGCGCCCGAACAGGTGGAATCGGCCCGGGAAAAAATTGATCTTCTCCTGCAATACCTGGAAAGAAACGGAAGCCTTACCGAGAATTATTTTTCCCAGATCCTGGGTGGAGACGACGCCGAAACGGTGGATCATTTCGTGGATCGAAACCCGAATGACATCCTGGTATTCGGACCCAATGGGAAAACGGTCCGTGCCAGGACCGTTAACCAGAAGAAACTGGTCACCGCCTCTGAAAAAAATGATATCGTTTTTGCCATCGGACCTGCGGGTACGGGCAAGACTTATACGGCCGTGGCCATGGCTGTGCGCGCGTTGAAAAATAAGATGGTCAAGAAGATCATCCTCACCCGTCCCGCCGTGGAAGCCGGTGAAAACCTCGGGTTCCTGCCGGGTGATCTGAAAGAAAAAATTGATCCTTACCTCCGGCCCCTGTACGACGCGCTGGATGATATGATACCCGCTGATAAACTGGGTTATTATATGACCACCCGGACCATCGAGATCGCTCCCCTCGCTTATATGCGGGGAAGAACGCTGGATAATGCCTTTATCATCCTGGATGAGGCCCAGAATGCAACCGATCTCCAGATCAAAATGTTCCTGACCCGCATCGGCCCCAATGCCAAAGCCATCATTACCGGCGATCTCACGCAGATCGATCTTCCCAAAAACCAGCGGAGCGGACTGGCAAAGGCGTTGTACATACTGAAAGGAATTGAGGGAATTGCCCACATTGAACTGGACGAAGAGGATGTGGTGCGGCACCGGCTGGTAAAAGCCATCATCAGGGCTTACGAGAAAGACAAAATCATCGAACAGGGAGGGGCATCCTGAGGATTAAAAAAAAGCCGGTCCTTTCCTTTACTGAATACAACCCCGTACAAGTTGTATATTCAGTATATATTTAACTTAAAATACAAATCGTTGAAAACCCTTTTTGCATTATCTCTTTTTCTGCTGGTCATGAGTTGTAATGCCGGCAAAACATTTAAAAAGGCAGAAGATGCGCAGGATGCCGGAAGGCAGTTTATCAGGGCGTCCCTTGACGGAGATTATGAAAAGGCCCGGTTTTATCTCCTGACGGATTCCATAAACCTGCTCCTCATCAGTAAATGGCAACAGGGATTTGACAAGATGGACAAGAACACCCGGCAGCAATACCGGGAAGCAAGCATCCTGCCGATCAATATCAAAGCCATCAATGATTCCGTAACCAGCTATACTTTTTCAAATAGC
The DNA here is from genome assembly GCA_035648455.1 of Puia sp. Taxonomy (GTDB): domain Bacteria; phylum Bacteroidota; class Bacteroidia; order Chitinophagales; family Chitinophagaceae; genus Puia. Next base: position 3,412 of record DASRLM010000377.1, read on the forward strand.
TTCCGGAAAGATACCACCACCGTTCACATCGTGCGCATCAACGGGGAATGGCTGGTGGACCTCAAAGAGATCCTGAATGCTAAACATGAATAAAACCACTGTCTCCCATCCCTGGCATGGCGTTCCTGTTGGCAGTCATTCGCCGAGAATTATCAATGCCATCATCGAAATCCCGCAGGGCTCCAGGGCCAAATACGAAATAGATAAGGAAAGCGGTTTGCTTAAGCTGGACCGGGTGATCTATTCTTCTTTTTATTACCCGGTGAATTATGGATTTATTCCGCAAACCTATGGGGAGGACAAGGATCCGCTGGATATCCTGGTGATCACCTCGCTACCGGTGGTGCCGCTTTGCCTGATGGAGGCAAAGGTGATGGGCGTCATGCAGATGATCGACAGCGGAGATGCGGATGATAAGATCATTGCCGTGGCCGCTACCGATCCTGGCGTGAACCATTATAACAATATCGAAGAACTGCCGAAACATTTTTTTGACGAACTGCGTCACTTCTTTGAAGAGTATAAAAAACTGGAAAATAAAACCGTCGTGGTGGAAGAATTCGGGGATAAAACCACGGCCCTGAAAGTAATTGAGAAGGCCATAGCCTCTTATGACCTGCATTTCAGGAATAAATAATCCCCGCTTGTAAACAGGCTCCCGGCTTTGTGCAATTTCATTCATTCCGCATCTTTATGGAAAGCTGATAGTAAAGCGTGACCATTCCTCTCCATACCAGTTTAACCGATAAGGAGCTCCTGCAGCTTTTTTATGCCGATCACCATAATCAATGGATGGGACTCCTGCTGGAAAGGTATACCCTCCTGCTTTACGGGGTATGTATGAAATACCTGAAAAATCAGGAAGAAGCCAAAGACGCCGTGCAGCAGATATTCCTGAAAGCCATAACGGAACTGCATAAGTATGAAGTGACCTATTTCAGTTCCTGGCTGTATATGATTGCCAGGAACCACTGCCTGATGATGTTGCGCAACAAAAAATTTCCGGTCACGCCGGTGAATAACCTGGAGGAGCGGATGGAGATGCCCGATGAGCCTGACTTTCTGAAAAAAGAAAACCGGTTGCAGCAATTGGAGATGGCCATGAAGCACCTGAACAGGGAGCAACAACAGTGCATCAGCCTGTTTTACCTTCAAAAAAAATCATATCTGGAAATAGCGGCCGAAACAGGGTTTTCATTATTGCAGGTAAAAAGTTATATTCAAAATGGGAAAAGGAATCTCCGCCTGCTCATGGAAAAAAGAACCGGTAATTCAAATTGACCATTTTATAAAGAAATGACGGAAGAGAAAAACGATATGTTTTCAGACGGATCCGGAGCGCCGGATGATAAAAAGCTTTTGGAATTTCTCAATGGATCTCTTCCTGAAGCGGAAAAGAACCAGCTGGAAAGTCAGGTTCCTGAAAATCCTTTTTTACAGGACGCCGTGGAAGGGCTGGAGACCATCGGAGATAAAACGGGTTTGCATAAAGTTGTTCATCACCTCAATCAACAGCTTCACCAGCAGCTGTATCCTAAAAAAACACGTAAGGTTAAGAGAGACGCCCGATTCGGGGAATGGATCTACTGGGCCATTCTGATTGTTCTGCTGCTGGCCATAACCGGCTTTCTTATGCTCCGGTTTATGATGAAATAAATCTTTCGTTTACTGATATTGAATGTAAAC
>DASRLM010000378.1:0-8250 GCA_035648455.1 Puia sp.
CCCGTAAAATGAACAAAATTAGATTAAACACAGCATTGCCATTCGTATGCCTGGTCATCGTAGCCGTTTTGGCGATGTTTGTACCTGCTGTGGCCAATTTTGATAGCGGCAAATACAATGGGGCCGATGTGGCCTGGATGATTGTTGCCACGGCCCTGGTTTTTCTGATGACACCCGGACTGGCCTTTTTCTATGGCGGCATGGTTCACCGGAAGAACGTAATATCCACCATGATCAAGAGCCTGATAGCGGCAGGTATTGTAAGCGTTCTATGGGTTGTGGTTGGTTACAGTCTCTGTTTTGGTCAGGATGTGCACGGATTTATCGGCAACCCGGCCACGCATTTTATGTTTAAGGGAGTGAATTCCGGTCAGCCTTTTCCTTCCATGCCAACCGTTCCACTTACTTTATTTGCCCTCTTCCAGCTGATGTTTGCTATTATAACGCCCGGGCTGGTGGTTGGAGCCGTAGCCGAACGTATTCGTTTTACTTCCTATGTATTGTTCATCGTATTGTTCGCCCTTTTGGTTTACGCGCCTCTGGCACACTGGAGCTGGCACCCTGATGGTATGCTCGCTAAAATGGGTGCCCTTGATTTTGCGGGTGGAACCGTGGTTCACATTTCGGCGGGTTGTGCCGCCCTGGCAGGAGCCATGGTGCTGAAGCAGAGAAGAAGTCATATTCAGCATAAGGAAATTCCCCCGGCAAATATCCCTTACGTATTAATCGGGACAGGGTTACTCTGGTTCGGATGGTTCGGATTTAATGCAGGTTCCGCAGGTGCAGCCAGCAGTCTCTCCGTTTCTGCTTTTGCCACCACCAATACCGCTGCTGCTGCTGCCGGTCTTTCCTGGATGTTCTTTGATGTGTTGAAGGGGAAAAAACCTTCCGTGCTCGGATTTTGCATTGGTGCCGTGGTGGGACTGGTGGCCATTACCCCTGCTGCAGGATTTGTTGCCATTCCACAAAGCATATTCATCGGTGTGGTTGCAGCCGTAATTTCAAATACCGCTGTTTATTATCGTTCCAAAACCAAACTGGACGATACACTGGACGTATTTCCCTGCCATGGTATTGGCGGAATTGTAGGTATGCTCATGACCGGAATCTTTGCCACTAAAACCGTGAATCCCCTTGGTGGCGCAGACGGCTGGTTCTACGGCAACTTTTCCTTTTTCTGGATACAGGTAAAAGCTTTGATGATCGTGGTTCCCTATAGCTTTCTCATGTCCTATAGCATATTCAAGTTCATCAACTTCATACTGCCATTGCGGGTAACACAGGCAGAAGAAGAAGAAGGCCTGGATGCCAGTCAGCATGCGGAAAAATATATGCAGGGCACCTTACTGGTATCCACACCGGAAGGCCTTACTGAAAGAGAAGTTGTTTAATTATTTCCATACCGGCATAGCCTCCACGCTTTCCCGAATATGACTGCATTCCTGTAAATTTGCGGTTTAGTAAAACCGGGCATTTGAAGTATTTACGGGCAGTCAACAAATATTTCTGGAAATATAAGTGGAGGCTTTTGCTTGGTCTTCTGTTTGTTGTCCTTTCCAATTATTTTCGCATACTCTCGCCCCAGGTTACCGGTTACGTGGTGAATTCGGTTGAAAAAGAATTGTCCACCGCACCCCGGCCGGCGGGTCGGCATACGGTCTCGGCTCAGTCCGAAAAGAAAACCGCCGTCAACCGCATATCCGATACAGCCAACTACGATATCCTGGTTAGAAAGTTCATCCGGAAACTGGATTCCACCGGCCAGAGTTTCGGCAGGAAAATTGCCTTCAGCGGCATTACCCTTTTGTTGCTGGCGGTAATCGGAGGCGCCTTTATGTTCCTGATGCGGCAGACCATTATCGTCATGAGCCGCCACATTGAATTTGACCAGAAGAATGAAATATTCCGGCACTATCAGCTCCTGGATACTTCTTTTTATAAAAGCCACAGCACGGGCGACCTGATGAGTCGCATGTCGGAAGACGTCAGCCGCGTCAGGATGTATACGGGCCCCGCCGTGATGTATCTGGCGAACCTGCTGGCCACCATTGGCTTCAGCCTGTATTTTATGATACGGAAGGATGCCCTGCTCACCTTATACGTTCTTGCGCCGCTGCCCATTCTGGCCGTTACCATATACCTGGTCAATAATATCATCCATAAACGCAGCGAACGGATCCAGGCCCTGCTGAGCAACCTCACCACCAATGCCCAGGAATCCTACAGCGGCATCCGGGTAATCAAATCCTTTGTACAGGAGAGTGCCATGATCCGCTTTTTCACCGGCAACAGTGAAGAATACCGGAAAAATGCGATTAATCTGGCCAAAGTGGAAGCGATTTATTTCCCTTCTATGGGACTGATCATCGGACTAAGCACCCTGTTGACCATCATGCTGGGCGGATTTTATGTAATTCACGGCACGCACCACACTGACCTGGGCACCATTACGGAGTTCATTATCTACATTACCATGCTTACCTTTCCGGTAAGTGCCATAGGGTGGGTGGCCAGTATGTTCCAGCGCGCATCCGCTTCACAAAAAAGACTCAATGAATTTCTCGAAACCGTTCCGGAGATTCAGAACCAGCCGCAGGCATTGCATCAGACCCTGAGCGGCAACATCAGTTTTGAACAGGTGGATTTTATCTACCCGAATACCGGCATCCACGCCATCCGGAATTTCAATCTCAGGATCCGCAGGGGAGAAAAAATTGCAATAATCGGAAAAACGGGCAGCGGTAAGACCACCCTGGCGCAACTGCTGCTCCGTTTTTATGACCCAACCCATGGCGTATTGCGCATGGACGGCCAGGATATTAAAACCCTGGATACAGGAAACCTGCGCAGCCAGATTGGTTATGTTCCCCAGGATGTATTCCTTTTCAGCGACACGGTGACCGGGAACATCCTTTTCGGCAACGAGGAGAAAACAGAATCCCTGGCCCGGAAGGCAGCAGGATCTGCCAGTGTTGACCAGGAAATTTTACAGTTTTCCTCGGGTTTCGATACCCTGATCGGTGAACGCGGAGTAACCCTGAGCGGGGGACAAAAACAACGGATCTCTATTGCCCGTGCCCTTTCAAAGGACCATGGGATCGTGATCTTCGATGATTGCCTGAGCGCCGTGGACTCCCGAACGGAAAAAGAGATCATCAACCGGTTGTATGCCTACCTGCAACACAAGACCGCCCTGATCATCACACACCGCATTTTTGCCCTTTTCGAATTTGACCGGATCATCGTGCTGGATCAGGGCAGTATAGTGGAAACCGGCACCCATGCCGAACTGCTGGCGATGAACGGCTACTACGCACATTTGTACGAACAGCAACAGCAAACCGGGGAAGAAGCCCAAACCCGCCACTGACGCTATTTCGCGTAAAAACCCGCAACCTGATTAAATTGGGGAAAGTTTTGCCAGTTCCGTAACAATATTATATTTGTAGCTGCTTGTTTAATTAATTTACCTAAAACCAACCAACGTGGCTTACGAGAATAATGACAAAAGGATGGAAAGCGTTTACAGCAAAAGGATCAGGGCAGGTAAGCGTAGAACCTATTTTTTTGATGTACGTGCTACCCGGAGCAATGATTATTACCTGACCATCACGGAAAGCCGTAAAAAGTTCAACGAAGAAGGATATGACCGGCATAAAATTTTTCTGTACAAGGAAGACTTCAATAAATTCATCAAGGCCCTTACTGAGGCCGTTGACTACGTGAAAACGGACCTGATGCCGGATTTTGATTTCGATGCCTTTAACCACGACCAGCTCCCGGAAAACGGAGAGAACGGCCAACATGAAAATGGAGAATCACGCAGCACCGAACCTTATCTGGATCCAGCCGTTCCCGTTTCTGAAGTCGAAATAAAAGATGAAGTTCCCGTGCCGTCACCGGCGCCCACTTCATCCGCCAGCGACCACCTGGAAGAAGTTGATAAATGGTAATTTTTTGAGCCCCCGGTTTGGGGGTTTTTCTTTCGTTGATGGTATATCAACCATATACCATCAACAATCCCTACGGGCTAACTACTTCTCAATAAATTCCCCCGCCCGCTGCGCAATATTTCCCCAATAGAAATGCTGATAAAAAGAGGCCGGGGTGGCTGATTTTTTTTCTGCAGTCCGCGTGATAGTGTCTGCAAAGGCCATCCAGTCCTCATCCTGACAAACTACCAGTTTCCCGTTACAAAGCTGCGGATCCACCCCAATGGCACCGCTTTCCGTGGAAACGGCATTCAGGTTAAATCCAAGTGCCTCCACCAGTTTGGTTTTAATGCCGCCGCCGGTAATCACAGGATTTAAAAAAACACTACATCCCAGCAGATAAAGTTCCAGATCCTCCGCAAATCCAACGACCTGCACCGCGGGAAAAGTTTCACTAAAAAATCTATCGGGTATATCTATTCCGCAGATCAGCAGGAAATAGGGGAAATTTTTATTCTGCAGAATAGGATTCACATGATAAAGCAGGTTCTCCAAGGCATCCAGGTTCGGCCGGTATTTAAACGCGCCGTTGAAGAATAAAAGAGGGATCTCCCCGGAAAGCCCATATTGCCTATGCAGTTTGTTTTGGGCCATATCTACCGCTTCCGCTTTTGGAGGAGCCGGTATTTCTATGCCAAAGCTGACCGTGCTGCACCGGGACGGTTTCAACCCGAATGCGCGAATGGCATACCGTTTATCCGCATCGGAAATAAAAAAACTATAATCGGCCTGCCGGTGGGTATATTTTTCATAAAGCCACAGGATCCGCCACCACCATTTCCCCAGACTCTTCCAGCGGTTCCCTTCCAGGTTGTGCGAATGAACGACGAGTTTAATTCCGCAAAATTTTTTCAGCAACACACCCAGCCATCCGTAATAAGGATGCTCGATGATCAGGTGGCTGGCTTTTTTCTCCCGGAGCACCCGGCGAATCCGGAAAAAATAAAACGGATTGATATAACGGATGGCAGCATTGGACAGAATGTTCCGCAATTCATATCCTTCCGCCAGCTCCGGACTATTTTTTTGTGTAGCAATACAGGTCACCTGGTGATACCGGGAAAAATATTTATAGAACAACGCGATTCCCTTTTGTCCACCGGTCCTGGCAGGAAGAAATGGATAAGAAACGAGGGAAACGACGTTCATGTGGTGTGAATGATTGAAGATATTTGTTGATGGATGACGGTTGACGGATGACCGACTTCAGGCGCGGATTCGCAATAAAGGTCCGTCAACCGTAATCCGTCAACGAATTCCTACCCGCTTTCTCCTTAGCAACTGCACCACTGCTGCAATTAGCAACAAATACGTAAAGATTGCGGCCCAGACACTGATGCGGTTCCCGATTACATAGGACCGGGGTTCAAACCTGAATTCAATGGTATGTGAACCTGCAGGCACGGACATCCCCCGGAGCACATAATCCACTTTGGCATAAGGCGATTTTTTACCATCGATGTAGGCATCCCAGCCTTTGTGGTAATAGATTTCGCTGAATACTACAAACTGATTTGATTTTGCCTGGAACTGATAAGATATTTTATCATTCACATTTTCAATCAGCTTCACACTGGCCGTAGAATCCACAACCGGCATAAAAGGAATATCCGCGGCGTAAGATCTTTGAACGATAGCCGTATCACGTACGTTCACATTATCCAGCGCAGCCATCTCTTCGTCCGCCGTGCCTACGTATTTAATCGCAGATACCAACCAGCAGGATCCAAACGCTCCCGGGTTTAGGGTGGCCACGTCTTCCTGGCCGTTTGGTCCTTTCCGGATAATATATTTTGTATTCAGCATATTATAGACCATCTGGTTGCCTTTGGTCAGCTGGTGTTCGATCAGATCGTTGTATAGTGCCAGTTTAGCCGGATGATAACCACCCACCGAATTGTGATAGTAAGATGCATGAGAGTCCTGGAAAGGATCACCACTGCTTTCATCCAGCACCCGGAAATTTTTTTCCGGATCCGCTTTTATTTTCTTATCCGCATCAGATAAACTGAAGGACTCTTCAATACTTTCCGGGTCTACATAAGTATCATCATTCAGATATTTTTTTCCTTCTGCCAGCAGATCAAAGGAGCTTATCACAAGCAAACAGGTCAGTAAAACCACCGGTTTAATCTTATTGCGGAGATAAAACCAGATAAGGCCGGCCGCCAATAGAACAAGAAGAGTGCTCCTGATGAGATCACTTTCAAAAATCCCCTTACGATCCTGCTGAAGTCCTGACATCATCCCACTTACGACCTGACCAGCCTGTTGCTGCATTTCGGGAGTCGGCTGCTTGCCCCGGGCCATCTGCTGGACAAGATTATTGGCAAAGTTTTCTTTAAACCGGTTATCTGCCGTCGATTTGTAATCGCTCATTACAAAAACGAGGAAACTGAGCAATACAAGGCCTCCCGTGACATACAAAACATTTTTAAATTTTTTCCAGATCACTTCCTTCTGCTCTTTACTTTCCAGTAGTTCCTGCAATCCCAGTATGGCGAGCAGGGGAAAAGCCAGTTGCGGCATCACCAGCGCCATGGCCGGGGAGCGGAACTTATTATAATAAGGAAGATGATCGAACAGGAAATAGTTGAAGAAAGAAAGATTCTTACCCCAGGCCAGCATAATGCCCGCCAGCGCAATGGCCAGTATCCACCATTTATGCCAGCTCTTCACATAGATTATACCCAGAATAAATAAAAAGCAGATGACTGCGCCCAGGTACACCGGGCCTGAAGTAAAGGGCTGGTCACCCCAATACGACCTGGAATTGGCGAGGCGGATGGCATTATCTTCCGGATATCCGATCTCTGAAAGTTTGTCGGCAAATTTTGAGCTACCTGTAATTTCTTTCCCGGATGATCCGCCCCCCTGCATTCCGGGAACAAAAATCGTAAGTGTTTCGGAAATGCCGTAACTCCACATGAATGCATAATCCTTATCCAGCCCTCCCTTAGTCTTATTCTTGCTGTCTGCCTGGGTGAGCTCTGATTTTCCGCCCCGCATGGTTTCCGTTGCATATTCTTTCGTGGGCAGCATGGTCAGCGCATAGTTCATGAACCCTACTACGAGAGACAGGGCAATCAATGAAAAGGCGATCAGCCAGTGTTTGTACTTTTTTTCTTTCCAGGAATTAACCAGGTAAACAATAGCCAAGATGGCAACAATAAGCCCGGTATAATATACTATCTGCAGATGCTGCGAACTCACTTCCATGCCGAAGAACAGGGTGGTGAGTGCGGTTCCCCCCAGGTAACGGCCCCGGAGGATCAAAAGAATACCGGCTACCACCGCTGGCATAAATCCTATCGCCATCAGTTCCGTTTCGTGCCCGGCTGCTACCAGGATTGGATTAAAAGTGGCAAAAGCATAAGCGATGGAACCCAAAACGGAAAGCAGGAAATTCAGCCGGAAAACCTGGGTCAGGATATAGAAACAGACACTGGCAATGAAGAAATAAAAAACAGGTTTGGGCAGGCCCAGGTTAAACAGGTAGTAAAAATATCCGATGGTAATGTCCGATGTGGCATCCATAGCAATATTATACGCCGGCATCCCGCTGAACATACTTTCTGTCCATAAAGGAAAGTGACCATGTTTTTCTTTGAAATTGTTTGATTGCTTTGCCATCGCTGTGTATCCGATCACATCTGACTGATAAAGCACTTTGCCTTCCAGCGCGGTCTTGTTGTACGCGATGGAAACGAGCAGAAACAGGACTATGGCAGCAATATGCGGATACGCTTTTTTCAGAAAAGATGCATTCATACAGATCAAAATGATTAATCCCACAAAATAATGGTATTTTATGCAGAATTTTGGATTTTTGAACTATGGGTCTGTTAAGAATGCTCAACCGGTCTGCTTTGATCTGTAACGTTTGTTTTCTGTTTGCCATCCTGATACTTTGGATGCGGAATCCGGTGAATCCGGGCTTTGAATCCCTGATGATCGTAATGGGATTTGTTCTTTCCGTTTTTTTAAATCTGATCGTCAATACCTGGCACCTGATCAGACGCATTGCAAAAAAGTCGCTTCACGAAATACCTGCAGCATTCATTTATCTAAACGCCGGCTTTCTGGCCATTCAATTAATTTTATTTATCAAATGATAAGGAGGGAGGAAGCGTGAGTTTTGAGAACTCTGTTTGGTTGACGGATGACGGTTGACCGAATTCCTGTGCGACTCCGCGCCTAAAGTCCGTCATCCGTCATCCGTCATCCGTCATCCAAATTACGCTCCATCACATAATCA
>DASRLM010000379.1:0-2918 GCA_035648455.1 Puia sp.
CGACACGGGCACTATACCGGCGATAAAAGCCAAACCGGCAACTGCGAAATGATTGTACTCAACTGAAATAATACGCATAAAAAACCCTCCGTGATGCGGAGGGTTTTTTTTATAACTGAACAGTCTGTTTGCTTAATGATGCGGATGGTGAACCACGTGATGCACGGGATGGTGCCTGACATGATGCACAGGATGATGCCTGACAGGATGATGCACGGGTCTCGGCGGATGATGCGGCTGGCTGAAGCCGATAACAGAAAAAAACACGAGGCCGGTCAGTAAAAGAATGGCTTTCATAAAATTGATTGTTGTTGGGTGATGAAATTATTTCTTGTTCTCCTTAAAACGCTTATCTGCTGTTCCGTCCTTTTTGGTGTGAACCGTTGTAGTAGTAGTTTTCGTCTTGTTCTCCTTAAAACGCTTATCTGCCGTTCCGTCCTTTTTGGTGTGAACCGTTGTAGTGGCAGTGGTTGAAGTGGTTGTTGTTTTCTTGGTTTTAGCCGGTGTGGTCTGGGCAAAGGAATACCCCCCGAATGTTAGCATGAACACAAGGGCAACTAGAATCTTACGCATAAATGAAATTTTAATTGGGTGTTTAATAAGCTAATGTAAATTAAGGATGGCCGAATCCCAAATGTAATTTGACGGAATAGAGCCATTTATATGAAATTCAGGTCTTTAACTTGTATTTAACCAATTTTGTAACTTCGTTCGACACAATCTTTCCCAATTTTGCGTTCTTATTTTTACTTCCGATCCATGCGATCCTCAATGTTAAAATGGCTGGTACTTTCAGCTACCGTGCTGATTGGTCTGATTGTGATCGTACAGGTTTTCTGGCTTACGAAGGTGTATTCTTTTGAAAAAAAACAATTCAACACCAATGTGGTTAAAAGCCTGAGGGGAGTTTTTGAGGACCTGGAAATGAATGACGACCCTTCGCTGAGCCTGCAACAGCTGATTCATAATCCGCAGGACGATTATTTTTTATTCCAGGCGGATACCATTCCCGTAAAAGATTCCCTCACCCACTACCTGCGAAAAGAATTCGCGGATTTTGATGTGCTGACGGACGTAAAACTGGGGGCCTACAGCAGCCAGAAAAAGGAATATGTGTATGAGGAATACATTCCCACCGTCGCTTCACGATTCGACATTACACCGGTCAGCGGACTGCCCGTTTTTATTCAGGACAAGGACCATATCCTATTGTATTTCCCCCATCGCTCCCTGTATATCCTGGGAGAAATGAACTTCTGGATCATTAGCAGCGTGGCGCTTTCCCTAGCATTGATCGGACTGGCCATCAGCCTTTTTTATTTTTACCGGCAGAAATTTCTGGCCGAAGTGCAGAAAGATTTTGTCAACAACTTCACCCATGAATTTAAAACCCCGCTCGCTGTAATAAAAATTGCCGGGGATGTAATCGGACAGGAAGACATCGTCCAAAAACCGGACCGCCTGAAAAAATATGCCTCCATCATTCAGAGCCAGACGGCCCATTTGCAGAGCCAGGTGGAAAAATTACTGAAGTCCGCATCAGCAGATAATAAAAAACTACCGATTGACAAACATACCCTTAATCCGGCCGTGCTGATTGAACAGGCCCTCAATAAACTACAGCCCCTGATTGAACAAAGGCAGGCCAAAGTGGAATTGAAATTGGACAACTACGAAACTTTTATCCAGGGTGATGAATCCCATCTGGAACTGGCTGTGGTGAACCTGCTGGAAAATGCCTTAAAATATTCCAACTTTCCCCATATCGTAGTTCAGGCCGGAAGGGAGGATGCCGATTATTTTATTTCGGTAAAGGACAATGGTATCGGCATTGAAAAAAAATATATTAAAAACATATTCAAGAAATTCTATCGTGTTCCTACCGGGGATGTGCACAATGTGAAGGGTTTTGGACTTGGACTGAATTTTGTAAAACGCATCATTGACGGCCACGACGGCAAAATAAAGGTTCATAGTTTACCGGGCATCGGAACAGAATTCCGTTTGCTGATCCCTTTGTAAATAATTTCTCCACCCCTTTAACGGATGACCTAAATGAATACAAAATCTAAAGTGCTGCTGGCAGAAGACGATCTTTCCCTCGGATATGTGATCAAAGACAATCTCTCTGATGCAGGTTACGACGTGGTGCTTTGTCCCGACGGCCAAACGGCCATTGACAAATTCAACAAAGCGGATTTTGACATCTGCCTGCTCGATGTGATGATGCCGAATAAAGATGGTTTTGCCGTGGCTAAAAAGATCCGGCAGCAAACGGATGTTGTACCCATTCTTTTCATCACGGCAAAATCGCTGGAAGAGGACCGCATCCATGGATTTGAATCCGGCGCCGACGACTACATCATTAAACCCTTCAGCATGCAGGAATTGCTGCTCCGCATGGATGTGTTCCTGCGCAGAACGAAAAAAATGTATTCAGAGCGCAACCAGTCTTTCCGGATCGGAGAAATACATTTTTCCTTTAATAATCTGAAACTGATTGTAAATCAAACAGAACATAACCTGACCCAAAAAGAAGCCGAACTGCTCCAATTCCTTTGTGAGCATCCCAACCGGATCCTGAAACGGGAGGAAGTACTGCTGAATGTATGGGGTAAAGACGATTATTTCCTGGGCAGGAGCATGGATGTATTCATTACCAAACTCAGGAAATATTTTAAAACGGATCCTTCCGCCAATATCGAAACAATACATGGTATTGGATTTCGTTTGAATGCGGTAGTTCAATAACCCTGAAAACCCATGCTACAAAAGCCCACCGTACTGTTATTTATTACCTTTCTTTCTTTGGCCGGAAAGGCTCAAATGCCTGGAGATACGGCAACCATAACCCTGCCCCAGGCAGAAAAGATGTTCCTGGACAGCAACCTGCAACTCCTTGCTCAAAAGTATAATAT
>DASRLM010000380.1:0-3777 GCA_035648455.1 Puia sp.
GGTAAAAGGATCGGTATGGAGAAATCCCATCTGGAGGGAAATCCTGATCTCATCGCCCTGCTGCGTCAGGCAATAAAAGTTTTGGAATCGCAGGGCGCCACGGTGATTGAAGTGGATCTGATGGGTCCGCTGAAAGAATTGGGTCATGCAGAATTCCAAGTGCTGCTCTATGAATTTAAAGATGGACTGAACCGTTACCTGGCTTCATCCCAATCTCCGGTCAAATCCCTGAAAGAACTCATCGCCTTCAACCTGGCCAATGAATCCCGGGCCATGCCATTTTTCAAACAGGAAACACTGATTGAAAGTGAAGGCAAAGGAAACCTGGAAAGCAAAGAATACCTGGACGCGCTCGCTAAAACGCTGGGTTTTCGCAAAGTCATTAGTGACCTGATGAGCGCCAATAAACTGGATGCTTTATCCGGCATCACCAACGGGCCTGCCTGCTGTATAGATTTGGTGAACGGTGATTATGATAATGGTCCCGGCATGTCAACGCCAGCAGCCATTACCGGGTTTCCGCATATCACCGTGACTATGGGATTGGTTCATGGATTACCTGTGGGTATTTCTTTTTGTGGCGGCGCCTACACTGAACCTGCATTGATTTCGATGGCGTACGCGTATGAACAGGCTTCACTTCAAAGGCGTAAACCCGCTTACCGAAAAGATCTGTTGAGTTAGATCTTTCTAAAGTTAAAATCCATTCCGGCAATATGGGATCGCACTGGCAGTATTTATTTCTCGTAATAAAGCAGGTTCAGATCCGTAATCGTTTTAAACTGCTTGTCAGAAGTTACAAAGGAGATGTCCAGTACGATTGCCGTAGCCGCTATGATACTGTCCGGCAGTTTCAGGTGGGATTTTTTTTTGGTTTCTATTGTCTGATCCTTTATGGCATCGGTAATATTGACAATTACAAAGTCAGATAGAAAATTCTTTATCTGTTGCCTTTCCCGGGGGTATCCAGCAGAAACTTCAGATCATGCAGCCCCACGCCGCAGTGATAAATGAAGCCGCAATAGAAAACCTGGGACTTCCTGCTAACCCCCTGAATCAAAAAATAAAACTCGCCGGCGGCGGTTCTTTCGAGGTGAAGGCCGTGGTTAAAAATTTTAATTTTGAATCCCTTCAAAATAAAATTGGCAGCCTCGCCTTGCTGGTACAACCGGATAGCGCGGCGAAATGGGGACAGGGATTGGACGGCTATTTCATCGCCAGGCTGGATAAAACAGCCGACCCGCAGATCTTTTTATCCAGGGCCAGAAAAATTTATGAAAGTTATGACCGGCAAACGCCTTTTTCGTTTCAGTTCCTGGACGATGCCTACCAGGCTTTGTATACCAGGGAAGATCATCTGGCGGAAGGATTTACTTTTTTAACCGGGTCGGCTATTTTGCTGGCTTGTCTTGGACTTTACAGCCTCGTGGCTTTTCACATCAGGTCAAAATTAAAGGCGATCAATATAAAAAAAGTATTGGGAGCAACCAGGATGAATATTTTTGTATTTATTACCCGGGAGATCCTCGGCATGATCATCGCGGCATTTATCATTTCCATTCCCGTAGCTTTTTATTTTATCACGAAATGGCTCAATAATTTTGCGTATAAGATCAGCGTCGGATGGTTTCTGTTTTTTGGCGCTTTGGTTTTATTCCTGATCATCTCCTTCATCACGATCAGTTTCCAGACCTTGCGCATCGTCAGGCAGAATCCCGTTATCGGATTAAAGGATAATTAGGAGGCCTCAGATAAAACAGATCAGCGCCACAGCCGCGGCGGTCATCAGCACCAGCGTTATAGTTCCGAGGATATTGGAGAGCCGCGTGTTGGTATGATCCTTCATGATCTTTTTATTGTTGCAGATATGAAGGACCACGGCGATCATCACCGGTGCTGTGAGTCCATACAAAATAGCTGTATAGAAGAGGGCTTTCATGGCGCTCATGCCGGAAAAATTGATCAGCAGTCCAACGACCAGGGAGGAAATGATGGCGATATAAAATCCTTTGGCCTCATGGAATTTTTTGTCCAGGCCCTGCTGCCATCCAAAAGTTTCCGCCATCATATAGGACAGTGAACCCGCCAGCACCGGAATGGCCAGGAATCCCGTACCGATCACGCCCACGGCAAAACACAAATAAGATAGTTTTCCCGCCAGCGGGGCGAGGGCGGCCGCGGCCTGATCAACGGTATCAATCTGTGTCATGCCCTGGCTGTGCAATACAACGCCCGTGGTCAGGATGATAAATAGCATCACCAGGTTCGAAGCAAACATACCCATATTCACATCTGCGGCCATATCCCCCAGCACGCGTTTGTCCACGATCACTTTAACCTTGTGATTCACATCTTCCGCTTCCATGGTGGCCTGCCAGAAAAAAAGATAGGGTGAGATGGTGGTACCGAGCAGGGCGACGATCATCTCCAGAAAATTCTTATTGAAATGAACGGTCGGGATAAACGTGTTCAGGAGCACTTCTTTCCAATTCACTTTTACGAGAAAAGGAACCACCAGGTACAGCACCATAGCGAGACAGAGCCATTTCAGTATGCCGGCGAGTTTCTGATAGGGAAAAAGAACAATGCACAGCATCAGGATGCCGGTAAATAAAATACTGAATACGGCCGCGGGCACTTTTGGTATCAGCATATTGCTCACCGCGCCCATGCCGGCGATATCGGATCCGATGTTTAAAATGATGGCCGGAATACTGAAGATCAGCATCAGGTAAAGAATGGCCGGATGATAAAATTTTTTCAGGTTACGGGTGAGCCCATGAGTGGTAACGATTCCGATCCGCGCGCACATACCCTGTATCGAAGCCATCAGCGGGAAAGTAAGCGGAGCCATCCACAAAAGCTGGAGACCGAATGCTGCGCCGGCCTGGGAATAAGTCGCAATGCCGGACGGATCATCGTCGCTCGCTCCGGTAATCAGTCCGGGCCCCAGTATTTTCAAATAGCGACGGAAGCTGCCTTTTAATTTCATGAAGGGATGTTAGCCTGTTTTTATTCATGAAAGATAAATTAAAATAGGTACAGATCGCATAATGGCCGGTAAACGTAGGGATGAAAAATATTATCCCACAGAAAAAGACGTGCGGGAAGAAAGATCCTGCTCGCGGATAAAATCCCGGATGATGGCCGAGATCGCTTCGTATTCCAGCAGGAAACCGTCATGGCCATATACCGAATGGATCGAATGAAATGAAGCGCCCGGAATATGCTCTGCAAGGAAAGTCTGTTCGTTCTGTGGGAACAAAAGATCGGATTTCAGACTGATCACATGGGTTCTTGCCCGGATTTGCTTCAGGGCCTGCAGCACGCTTCCGCGCCCTCTTCCCACATGATGGGAGTCCATACTTTGAGAGAGCCGGTAATAACTGAATGCGTTAAACCGGCGGGCCAGCTTTTCTCCCTGGTATACCTGGTAGGATTCACTTCTATAGGGTCCCAGGGCGTTGATGTCCGGATCATTCTGATACAGATCATAAGTCTCGGGATGCCGGTAGGAAAGCAGGGCCAGGCCGCGCGCCACTTTCATTCCTTCTATACCCGCCTGAGCATGACGCTGCAGCCATGTTGGATCGAGTTCGATGCAGAGCCGCTGACTGGCGTTGAATGCTTTTCCCCAGGGAGAATGAAAGGCGTTGGTGGCAATGGGCACGATGTGTTCAAATAAATCCGGTTCTTCAATGGCCCATTCCAGTAATTGCTGGCCGCCCATGGAACCGCCAATGCCTATTTTTATTTTTTGAATGCCCAGTAATTCCC
>DASRLM010000381.1:0-2633 GCA_035648455.1 Puia sp.
TTATTACTGATTTCATTTGGCGCAGAAACTTTTTTCGCCTGCTATGGCCTTTTGGCGGGCCCGGATGCAGCCGTCGCTTCCATCCTGTATTTCGGAGCCGGCCTGGGCATCGTATTTTCATTATTATTCGCACCCGTGGCCACGCTGGATATCGGCAGAAAATCAAAACCAACTGACCGCCTGATCAAATGCGGGTTCATTGGCGGCATGCTCTTCCTGGCTTACATCACTTCCCGGTATTGGTTCATCGGGATCTCCATCGATCCGGACTATGCGGACATGTTGCCGGTGATCAAAGAGATGAATGAGCGATTTCTGAGCGGGCACTGGCACCAGGTATACGGTCCCATTACCGATATCTGGAAGGGCCTGACGCCGGGTTATCTTCCCGCCATGTGGTTGCCTTATTCCGGCGCGATAGTACTGAACCTCGATATGCGCTGGGTGACCGTGGTGACGATCCTTTTCAGTTTTGGCGTTTTTCTTTTTATCCTCCGGCTGAAAAAAGATGCTTTTTCCACTTACCTGCTGATTGCTGTTGCGGGAATGCTTTTCTGGTGGATCTTTTCCAGGGACGATGTGCACGGCGTCATCAGCCTGAGCGAAGAAGGACCGGTGATCCTGTATTATGTATTGCTTTGTTTGGCCATCACATCCGGAAACATCTGGTTTATGGCCATAGCCGCATCCCTTTGCCTGCTGAGCCGGTATAGCATGATCGGCTGGATCATTCCTTTCCTGATGTATTTGGCATCACGCAAAGAATTCCGGCGGATCGTGATTTTTTCGCTGACCGGATTGCTTATTTTCCTCGTGTTTTTTTTAATTCCCTTTGGCCCCAAAACCGTTTGGACGCTGTTCCGGCTCCCTGCCAGTTATGTGCCCTTTGCCTCGAGGGTGTGGATGAATACGCCGGAAGTGTTCTGGCTCAACCTGGGCATGGCTAAATTTTTCGGACCAGACAGAACCGTTCTGCTGCACCAGGTGCTGATCTGGTCAAGTTTTGGGGTGCCCGTCTTATTTATGCTGATTTGCCTGTTGCAAAAGAAACGGCGATTGAATAATGTATTGCTGGCCACGTTCAAATTGAGCCTGCTGCTTTTCTACCAGTTTATTGACGTACCCTATGGGTATCTTTTTTACACATCCTGTTTTGTGAGCCTGGTGATCACCACCATCATCTTCCGTGCGGATCCGGTAAAAAAAGAAATTTACCATTCACCGGATTCCAGCATGTGGTGAATTTCGTCCATGTACTTCCGGTCATTGCACAGGCGGGGCACTTTATGCTGGCCGCCCAGTTTGCCTTTTTTCCGGAGCCAGCTGCTGAATAATCCCTTGGGAACGGATTTTATGAGTGGTGCGCGCAGGGCGATATCCTTATACCGCTTGGCCTCATAATCGCTGTTCACATCTTTCAGGGCCTTGTCCAGTTCGTAGCCAAACAAACACATATCGGCAGGTTCTTTTTCAAATTCAATCAGCCATTCGTGAGCGCCGTTGGAATGGTCCCCAAAATAGACCGGGGCTGCAGTATAATCATTTACCACGGCCCCGGATTTTTCCGCGGCGGCAACGATGGCCTTGTCGGCATTGTCCACAATCACTTCTTCTCCAAAAGCATTGATGTAGTGTTTGAGTCTTCCACTAACTCTGATCCGGTAAGGTTTCAGGGATGTGAACTGGATGGTATCTCCCAGCAGATAGCGCCAAAGGCCGCCATTGGTGCTGATCACCAGCGCATAATTTTTTCCGGTCACCACTTTGTCCAGTCCGACCGTTTGCGGATCGGCCCTCCCGTATTCTTCCACGGGCATGAATTCCATAAAAATCCCGTGGTTGGTGAACAGCAGCATGCCGTCTTCCCCGGGATAATCCTGTGCCGCAAAAAAACCTTCGCTGGCATTGTACATTTCCAGGTAGTTGATCTTTCCCCCTATGAGTTTGGTAAACTGCTCACGGTAAGGGGTAAACGAAACACCGCCGTGGATATAGAGTTCCAGGGATGGCCATACGTCCAGCAGGCATTTCTTTCCCGTCATTTCCAGGATCCTTTTGATCAGTACGAGCGTCCAGGTGGGAACACCGGAAATGGAGGTTACATTTTCCCGGATGGTGTTGTTGGCCAGCTTTTCAATTTTATCTTCCCATTCATCCAGCAGGGCAATGTGCAGTTCAGGTGTGCGGATCCAGTTACTCCAGAGCGGTGAATTTTGAAGCAGCACCGCACTCAGGTCGCCGTACTGCACCTCTTCGTTGAACTGGTTGATGGTATGGCTTCCGCCGATAACGAGGCCCTTGCCGGTAAGCAGGTCAGAATCCGGATGGAACTGATAATACATGGTAAGCACATCCTTGGCGCCGCGGTAGTGGCAATCCTGCAGGCTTTCTTCGCTCACCGGGATGAATTTGCTTTTATCGCTGGTTGTTCCGCTGCTTTTGGCAAACCAGTTGATGGGCGTGTTCCATAACAGATTTTCTTCTCCCTGCATGATCCGGTGGATATATGGCTTCAGGTCGTTGTATTCATGGATGGGGACCGCCTGCTTAAAGGCTTTGATGGAGAATAATTTCGAGAAGCCATATTTACGGCCGATCTCTGTATACTGGGCGGAGGTGACAAGGTCCTGCAA
>DASRLM010000382.1:0-4478 GCA_035648455.1 Puia sp.
TTGCGTCAGCGCCTTCACCAGCAGGTTGCCGCTTTTGATACGGCTTTCCTGAATTTCTTTTTTTCTTTTATCGGTCCACCTTTTATCGGCTACCCCTGCACCCGCCAGGTGGATGATGTATTTTGCTTTGCTGACGGCATCTTCGTTGATGGACTGATCATCAATATTCCAGGCCGCGTAGGAAATGGAAGGCGATGACCTCCTGTGCGAAGCCGGATCCCTGGAAAGGATAACGACGGAATGCCCTTGTAATACCAATAATTTGGAGAGTGCGGTTCCGATCAGTCCGGTTCCTCCGGTAATGATAACTGAAGCCATGTGCCGTTTATTATGTGGTTCGGATGCTGTCGTAAAAAATCCCTCCGGAAAAACCGGAGGGAAATAAACAACTAAAAACAAACGATATCAAAATGCCTTTTAATCCGGTTTCTTCCCATCCAGAAAACTGTTGATGGTACTGATTTCCCCCAGATTATTTTTATCGGCCCTTACTTCGTACTGGCTGTAAAAGGTCTCTACATTGTTCACCGTGTTGTACAGTTCCAGATTTCGGCGGATGTAAGCCGGCACAGTTTCAAACTCATTGTTCGGATCCGCAGCATTCATGTTGAACGATAAGTTGCGCAACTTATTGATCCTTTCTGCTGCACGGCGTTTAAGACCTTCTGCTTCGTCCTGCAAAGCAGGCTCCTCTGCAGGCTGTTCCGCCAGGGATTCGGGTTGAGTTGGATGGGCCCGAGGCGCATCCGCCGCTGGAATGTCATCTTTAAATACCAGTTGCATGTCCGCCGAAAGCTTTTCTTCCGGAACCGGATGATTTGCAACCGGTGATAAATTCTTCTCGTCCTTCACAGGAACAGGCTCGGATAAAAACCCGTTTTCCGAGGTCTGTTCTTCCGCATAAATATTGGAAGGCCTGCTGAGGTATCCGCCGGACACAGCAACTACAGGATCGTTCACCGGCCGGTTATCCGCGGGCAGTTCAGGCAGCGTGGGAATCGTCTCCTGCGAAAGTATCCATTCTATCGGCTCCTGACGGATATTTTTTTCCACCTGATTTTCCATCGGCATCCGGGTTACCGGCTGGCTGGGAAACAGCACAACCGTTCCCATGGATTTGGCCTTTTCAGTCGGCCTGGATTCGACCAGTTTCGGCTGCAATTCCGGCGCCAGCGCATGGATACTGAAAATGGTCTTGGTTTTTTCCTGCACCTCCACAATGGGCTTCTCCTTTACCGTCAAGGTTTCAGCCGACGGCATCTGCAAGGGGATCACAATTTTTTCTTCTTCTTTCTTCACCACCGGCTTTTGTTCCCGGGGGAATGGATCCTTGTATTCAAATCCGGTGGCAATGATCGTAATGCCGATCTTGTCCTTTAAATTGTTGTCATATCCCAGTCCCAGGATCACATCGGTATCAGGACCCGCCTGCCCGATCAGGTGTTGCTGAATGATTTCCACTTCATCCATGGTGAATTCATGTTCCCCTTCCGATGAATTGATGTTGATCAGGATCCATTTGGCCCCGCGGATGTCGTTGTCATTCAGTAACGGTGAATTCAGGGCTTCCTCAATAGCCTGCTGTGCCCGGTTATTTCCGGATGCTGCGGAACTGCCGAGGATGGCGACTCCGCCATTGCGCATTACTGTGCACACATCTGCAAAATCCACATTGATCTGGCCCGTGCTGTTGATCACGTCCGTTATACATTTTGCTGCGGTTGCCAGCACATTGTCAGCCTTTGAAAAGGCTTCTTTCATTTTCAAATTACCGAACTGGTGACGCAGTTTGTCGTTGCTGATCACCAGCAGCGTGTCCACATAATCTTTCAGCAGCATAATGCCTTCTTCCGCCTGCAACTGCCTTTTCTTTCCCTCATAGGAAAACGGGGTAGTGACAATACCCACGGTCAGGATACCGAGGTCCTTGCATATTTTGGAAAGGATCGGCGCGCCGCCGGTGCCTGTTCCACCCCCCATGCCGGCGGTAATAAAGGCCATTTTGGTGTTGACTTCGAGCAGGCTTTTGATCTCCTCGAGACTTTCTTCCGTGGCCTGCCTTCCGATATCCGGATTGGCACCGGCCCCGAGACCCTGCGTGAGCAGGGGCCCCAGCTGAATCTTGTTCGGAACGTGACTCTGGGCAAGCGCCTGCGCATCTGTATTGCAGATAATGAAATCGCAACCTTCAATATGCTGGCTGTACATGTGGTTGACGGCATTGCTTCCGCCACCACCAACGCCTATGACTTTGATGATGGATGATCTTTCTTTGGGCAAATCAAACTGGATCATAATAGAATGGTTAATGGTTAGTAGACAAATATTTTATAGTGCGTGATCTTCTTCTTCCTTAAATAAATCAATGATGCCGTCTTTGAATTTCCCCCAGAAATCCTTTATCCCTTTGCGATTCTTAACCCGGGTCCTTTGTATTTCTTCTTCTTCTTCCATCTCCATCCCGGTCGGCTCCGGTTTTTTCAATCCCCGCGGCACTTCCATTTTTACATGCGACTGTTCAAATTGTTTTCGGTTGTGTTCATAATCGCTGTATCCTTTTAAAATCAAACCGATACAGGTGGAATAAGTGGGCTTGGCCAGTTCTTCAATTTGTCCCGATGCCAGATGTTCTGTCGGGAAGCCGATCCGCGCGTTGAGTCCGGTTACATATTCCGTGAGCTGGATCAAATGTTTCAACTGAGCGCCGCCGCCGGTGAGCACCACGCCGCCATTCAGCATTTTGTTATCGAGTCCGACCTGTTTCAGATGGTATGATACAAAATCCATGATCTCACTCATCCGGGCCTGGATGATGTTGGCCAGATTCTTTACACTGATCTCCTTCGCCGGCATGCCACGTAATCCCGGAATGGTGATGAATGCATTTCCCTTGGCTTCGTTGGACAGTGCGGAACCGAACTGCACTTTCATTTGTTCCGCCTGGGTTTTCAAAACACCCAGCCCGGTTTTAATATCGTTGGTAATATTTTCCCCGCCAAAAGGGATCACCGCGGTGTGTTTCAGGATGCCTTCATAAAATACTGCGAGATCCGTGGTGCCACCGCCAATGTCCACAATGGCCACGCCGGCTTCCAGGTCTTCCTGTCCCATCACCGCAGCAGCGGAAGCCAGGGGTTGTAATACCAGGTCCTTGGTTTGCAATCCGCTTTTCTCCACCGCGCGGCTGATATTTTTAATGGCATTCTTATCCCCGGTGATGATGTGAAAGTTCGCGCCGACCTTCACGCCGCCATAGCCTATGGGGCTGATGATGTTCTGGAAATTATCCACCGCATATTCCTGCGGAATCACGTCAATGATCTGATCGCCTGCGGGAATATACGTTTTATACTGGTCGGCCACCAGCTGGTCAATTTCCCGCTGGGTGATTTCGTTTTCCGTATTCTGCCGGACAATATCGCCACGGGTCTGCAGGCTTTTAATATGATGTCCCGCAATGCCCACGTATACTTCTGAAATGCTCAGGTTGGGGTTGGATGCATAACAGTTGTCCAGCGCCATCCGGATGGCCTTGATGGTTTCATCAATATTCAATACCTGGCCATGTTTCACCCCATTGGAGTTGGCCCGGCCAAATCCAAGTATTTCGAGTTTTCCGAACTCGTTCTTACGGCCCGCAATGGCGGCAATTTTTGTTGTACCTATATCGAGTCCTACAATAATGGGTTGTTCCTGGTTCATGGTCTGGTTTAATTTATAGTTGTTTTTACCTGTTTATTTTTTTTGTTCCGCCTCCTCATTTTTGTCTTCCGGAAAATCGTAACTGTTCAGGTTCTGTTCCGTGATCACATTTTTTTCCAGCGGTTTCACATCCCTGACCGTTGCCGTATCCATTTCCATCTTGCGTGCCATCCGGATCATATCCATTACATTCCGTAATGCCTGCAGAGAATCCGTTCGGGAAACGGGGCCGCCGCGCCGTGTGCCGACAATCTGCCCTGCATATTGCACTTTAATTCTGGTATATTTTTCAAATCCTGTTACCGCCATCACTTTTTCATAAAATATCATTAGCCGGTGGAATTTATCCACATAGTTATTACCATCTCCGAACTCAATCACCTGATCTCCGATGAGCGGGGTCATCTCAAATGTTTTCGACGGCGTGATGTTCACCTGTTCAATGTCCTGGTTCCAGAACGAATCGCGTTTCAAATAGAGGCCCAGATCTTTCACCTGACGATCCAGTGCGCTGTCTGCCCGCGAACCCAGCTTGTCTGACGGATACCCGGTAAAAACCGGCAGTCTCAGGGCAACCGTTCCGGCCAGCGGCAACTGTTTCCCGTTGCTGTCCATATAAAAACTGCCACCCGAAACCATAAAGATGCGGGCAACCGGTTCCCGTTCCGTAACGCGCACCTTCAATACCTGGTTGTTATCAAAATACAACTGGGCGTCTTTTATCCAGGCATTCTTCCGGAGGGCATCTTCCAGCTTCTGCAGGTTGAAGTTTTTCA
>DASRLM010000383.1:0-7237 GCA_035648455.1 Puia sp.
CGAGAATTATGTGAAATACCGCCCTCCTTATCCGGAAGAAGTTGTTCCTTTCCTGGAAAATACGATTGGTTTGAACAGGGACCAGCGGATCGTTGATATCGGATCCGGTACCGGCATATTTTCCGGGTTGTTTTTAAAAAAGGGATATTCCGTTACAGGGATCGAGCCCAATGAAGACATGCGGAAAGCTGCTGAAAGCAAACTCGCCATCTTTCCGGAATTTGACAGCCGGAATCGCCGGGCTGAACAAACCGGACTGCGGTCAGGCACGGTGGATCTGATTACGGTTGCCCAAGCTTTCCACTGGATGGAGCCGGAGCAAACAAAAAAGGAATTCTTCAGGATCCTCAAACCCGGAGGACATATCCTCCTGGCATGGAATCTGCGGTTACAGCACACGACCTTTCTCCAGGGCTATGAAGCACTCAAACAAAAATATGGCAAGGATTACCAGGTAAGCACGGAAAAGGTAAATGAAACGGTGATCGAGCGTTTTTTTGCGCCAAAGATCATTGTCACCCATTCCTTCCCCAATGTTCAGTTACTGGATTTTGAATCCCTGAAAGGGCAGCTATTGTCTTCATCCTATATCCCGCTCCCGGGTCAGCCATCTTATGAAAATATGATCGGCGAGCTGGCCGAATTGTTTGTTGCAAACAATGAAAACGGGTTTATTCCGATGGCCTATGAAACAAAGATTTATATCAACCAGGAACGGCTGACTTTTAAAAACTAAGCAATGCATGATACAGTTGAAATAAAACATTTGCCGGAGGCCGGCGTTTACCGGCTTTTCCTGCCCGAGCCCGTTATTACTGCGCTGCGGCTTACAGCAGCGGATGGCCATGCACTTTCTATCATCCACGAAAATAAAATGCAGCTCGAATGGCTCGGTCAGCGGATCTGGCAGCAGTATCATGCTTTGAAAAATGCATTTACCGCCGGCAAAGAGAGACTGAAACGAAAAAAAAGACTGGCTGTCATCCTCCTGGTTTTTACCGGGCTGACAGTAATATTCAGCGCTTTCATTTCAAGGCTTCTCCAGGTCAATATTCTTTATATCAATACATTCGTTATTACGGTTGGCGTATTCTGCTGTTTGCAACTGCTCCAATATTTCGCGAAAGGATCGTCGTTATCCGACAACGATCTGGCGTGCGGGCCGGAGATTTCGGAACTGAAGAAATCTATTCTGAATGATTATTCGCCGGAGGATTAGTTATTAAATCCAGCCATCCGGATATGATCCTGTGCAAGCCGTACTGCTTAAAAAAAGGTCTTAACCGGACGCACGATCAGCGGATAGGATGGCTCCAATTCCTCCGCAAAAGTCTGACCAATAATTACGTATCTGCCAGCAGGTCAAAATATTCATCATCTTCATTTTTACCGCCCTGCCCTTTGCCCAGGGTTTTATAAGTTTCGACAAATTCAATAGAACTTATCCACTTCACCATTTTATACCCCAATTGATTTTCCACGCGAAGTCTTAACGGTGCACCATGTACGGGCGAAAGCGGCTGGTAATTCATTTCCCAGGCTAGTATGGATTGCGGCTTCAGGCAATTATCCAGCGTGTTGGTATCGTAATAAACCCCGCCATAAAGTCCTTCGCCAAAAGAATAAAAAGCAACGGTGGTCACCGAGGCGTATGGTTTCACCAGAGATACGATGCAGTGGATGGGTATGCCACCCCATTCTGCTATGCCCGACCATCCCTGAATACAATGATGCATGGTAATATTTTGTTCCTTGGTCATATTTTGCAGATCCTGAAGGGATAATTCAACCGGATTTTCTACCAGACCGCCTATTTTTAATTTGTAGTCTTTAAAGTTATCGCCCGCCAGCTTGCGCCATATTTCCGAATCTGGCATTTTCCCATTCGGCCAGAAGTAAGGAGAAATATCCTTCTTTTCATAATAGGCCCTGGGCCGGAATTGATTAATGGAAGTACGCCATAGTCTTCCATTAATAGCCGCTTCGGTATACTGAAGCGTCCGTGGCCGTTGCCATGATATCCAGTGAGCGAGAAATCCAAAGGCAATTGTAAACAGGATAATAACCAACCCGATATATAAACCCGAATGGCTGACCGGATTATCTGTACCAACAACGATGTGGTTCATGTTACGGGCAAACCCCGAAGCAGCAACCATGGTTACATGGATAATAATAAAACCAACATAGCCCTGCATAACCAAAAAATGGATGGAACGCGCACCCTGGCGGTTGCCAAACAATTTGGGGAACCAGTGAAACCGGTTTTCAATCGCCGGCGACATCGCCATCCCCGTGAGCATAGCCAGTGGCGCCCCTATAAATACGACACCGAAGTAAGCAAGTTGTTGCAACGCATTAAAGTGATAAAATCCATTGAGCTCAACAGGCATATGCAAAGTAGCGTAATGCACAAATACATTCCAGCTTTCCGGAAAGATGCTCCAGGATATGGGTACCAGGCGTTTCCATTGGTTGGTAAAAAACAGCATAAATAAAAACACTGCGCCATTGAGCAGGAAAAAGGGAACTGTTATAAAGTGCCACGACCTGGCTATTCCTATCGAATGGCGGTAACCTGGCAACCCGATTACCGGGCTTATATAGCGGGCATCTTCTTTTGCCGTCCAAACCTTATCGTCCGGTACTTTTACCGGGGTAAAGCGTATCCATTCCGAACCCGGTGAACAACCCGTTTTCCAGTATAAGCGCGCGTGATCAGCGAGAATGGACAGGCCGCTTCTGATAATGAGTGCCAAAAAAAAGAAATTAACCCAGTGACTCAGGCACAACCACCAGGGGAACCCTTTCGGGTCAGATGCGGTTTCCGCCGGCACAGAAAGGGATGGATCTTTTGGCAATCCATACAACAGGTACTCGAACCAGGCAACACCTACTGTTGCCAAAAGCAAAACGAACAGCACAACAAATACATAAGGTTTCATACCCACATAAAACCGCCGGTCCTGTGGGAAGTGTATTTTCCGCTCCGCTTCACTGAAGTTTGTAAACATTTCAACAAGGATTTAATATCCCCAAATGAAAAGAGCCCAAAAACGGTAAGTATTCATCAAAGTTAATTGAATTAGAATTTCTTCTTGCTGCCGTTTCGGCGGCGTTATTTTAAGGCGGTTACCGTAACTTTAAAGGCAGGTTGAGCACATGAAAGAGATCAGCGATATCGTCAAAGCTTTTAGTCAGGCCCAAAGGGATGGAAAACGATCCGCACTGGCCACAGTGGTCCTGGTCGAAGGGTCATCTTACCGTCGTCCCGGCGCCCGCATGCTGGTAACGGAAGACGGGGAGCTGACCGGTTCCATCAGCGGCGGCTGTCTCGAAGGGGATGCATTGCGTAAGGCGCTGTACGCGATTATGAGTAAGGAAAACAAGCTTGTTATTTATAATACCACAGACGCGGATGATGCAAAATTCGGCGTGCAGCTGGGATGCAACGGCATCGTACATATTTTGTTTGAACCGGTAGCGATCAACCCCGAAAGCCATCCCATCAATTTATTAAGGCAATTGCTGAGCAGCCGTGAGAACGCCATCCTCGTTACTTTTTTTTCACCGTGCCTGGCGGATCAGCCCGGAACCCGGCTGCTATACCATAATGGGAAGATTACGGGGTGTTTACCCGAGAATATTAAGGAAGATATCGGTTCAGATATAAGAGATGCGTTTCAACTACAGGTTTCCTGCTTTAAGGACTATTCTACCGGAAACCAATCGCTCAAGGCCTTTATCGAATTCATTGCACCACCGATCGCGCTTGTTATTGCCGGGGCAGGGAACGATGTAAAGCCGCTGGTGGAGATGGCTGATCTCCTTGGCTGGCCAATCACGGTGGTGGATGGACGGTCTAATTATGCCGTTGCACGGCGCTTCCCCAAGGCAAACCAGGTCTTGCTGGCCAAACCGGGTGCAGTGCTGTCCCATCTTCAACCCGATTCGAAAACCGTTTTCTTACTCATGACCCATAATTATAATTACGACCTGGCCCTGCTGAAAGAACTCTGCCGTATCGATTATGCCTATATCGGTCTGCTCGGGCCTGCCCAAAAGCGGGACAGGATGCTGACCGATCTGGAGGACCAGGGTATAATACTGAATGATGATCAAAGGTCCAGGATTTACGGCCCGGTCGGTCTGGATATTGGCGCCGAAACAGCCACTGAAATTGCACTCTCTGTTTTGGCTGAAATAAGGGCCATTTTTTCCGGACGGGCGGGCGCCCCGCTCAAACTAAAATCAGAACCGATCCACAGCGGGATCGCCAATTTCCCCCGGCATGAATAAAACAGGCATCATCATACTGGCAGCCGGTCCTTCCCTGCGTTTGGGTAAGCCCAAGCAGCTATTGATGTACCAGGGAAAAACACTAGTTGAGAACATCAATTCAGCAGCACGCAAAGCCAACTTGTTTCCGATAATAGTCGTTACCGGCGCAAATTCGAAAGCCACAGCGAAAGTATTGACCCGTGAAAAGGTTGAAATCATGTACAATGATCAGTGGCCTTCCGGCATGGCATCCGGGATCGTAGCCGGGCTTTTAAAGATTTTAGAAATGGATATGGCGGTTGAATCGGTGATCATCGCAGTTTGTGATCAACCATTCGTTTCAGCCGGGTTATTCACGGAACTGATAAAAATCAAGGCTGAAAAAAGAAAGGGTATTGTGGGATCTGCTTATGCGGGAACCATCGGTACCCCGGTTTTATTCGGGAAAACCTATTTTCAAAAATTGCTGTTATTAAAGGGAGATGAAGGGGCCAAAAAGTTATTGAAGGCCCATGGTCCGGATCTGGCCAGTATCCCTTTTGATCAGGGAAGTATAGATATTGATACTCAACAGGATTATAAACAATTGCTTTCCCAAACCAGTGCACCATGATAAAAGATTTATTTGACCGGGTACATGATTATCTGAGAATCTCGCTGACGGACAATTGCAATCTGCGGTGTTTTTATTGCATGCCGGAGGAGGATCACGATTTCACGCCTTCCTCCCGTCTGATGCAACCGGACGAGATCAACCTGATTGCCCGGTTGTTTGTGGAACAGGGCGTAAAAAAAAATCCGGCTTACCGGGGGCGAACCCCTGGTACGAAAGGATGCTTCCCGGATCATCGAATCCATGGGCGCTTTGCCGGTGAAACTGGTGATGACTTCCAACGGGATCCGGGTGCATGAGTTTTTATCCGTTTTAAAATCTGCAAAGATCAGGACCATTAACATCAGTCTGGATACCCTGCAGCCGGACAAGTTCCTCCTGATCACGCGGAGTAATCTTTTTCACCGGGTGCGCAGCAATATCGAACTCCTTCTGCAGCATGATTTCCAGGTTAAGATAAATGTGGTGGTGATGAAGGGATTTAAGGAAGGGGAGATCAATGACTTTATAGCCTGGACGACCCATATTCCGGTTCAGGTCCGGTTTATCGAGTTCATGCCGTTCAGCGGAAACCGCTGGACCAATAACCAGGTCTTTTCCCTGGATGAAATGTTAACCAAGATCGGAACCCGTTATGAATATCTGCCAGTTAAAGGGGAAGCGCACGATACAGCCAAACACTTTATGATCCCGGGACATACAGGCTCCTTTGCAGTGATCAGCACCATGAGTATGCCTTTCTGTAGTGGTTGCAACCGGATGCGCCTCACGTCAGACGGAAAATTAAAGAACTGTCTTTTTTCATCCGGGGAAACGGATCTGCTTTCCGCCCTGCGCAAAGGAGAAGATATTATTCCCCTCATTCATCAAACGATACAGGCAAAGGCCAAACAGCTGGGCGGCCAGTTTTCAGGATCTTTCGAACTGCTGGATGCAGCCACCATTCAAAACCGGAGTATGATAACGATTGGCGGATGAATAAAGAACTTATTTCTGTTGCCGAAGCCCGAACCCTTGTTGCCGCCAGGGTGGACTCCCTTGAGCCGGTTAAAATGGCCATTGAAAGGGCCCTGGGACTTGAAGTGGCTGAAGACGTATATGCTCCTTTAGATACCCCCGCATTTGACCAGTCTTCTATGGATGGATATGCCATCCGCTTTGAAGATAGGGCAGAACCGTTAACCCTGCAGGGCGAAATGCCCGCAGGATCCGCACAGCCAATTGCAGAAACCAGGAAATAGCTTACACTTTGGCCAGGTCTACGAATCCAACAGCTATTTTTTGTATGCTGGGCTAAGACAGGCTTTCGTTCGGGAAATCCGCACGCTGCAGGCTGACGATGAACTGAATATTGTCCGGGAAAAACTGGCCCTGGCTTTAGAAAACAGCGATATCGTGCTGCTCACCGGCGGAGTGAGTGTCGGCGATTATGATTTTGTGCGCAAGGCAGCCGATTTGAACGGCATCGTATGCCAGTTTCATAAAGTGAAGCAGAAACCAGGGAAACCGTTTTATTTTGGAACCAAAGGAAATCAGCTCATCTTCGGCCTTCCCGGAAATCCGGCTTCCGTGATCACCTGTTTTTATGAATATGTTTTACCTGCCATCGACCAGATGATGCAACGGCCAAAAAATAAATTAGAGACAGCCGCCTTGAAAGAACCTTTTTGCAAAGCCGAAGGATTAACCCAGTTTTTGAAAGGATATGTTGAAAACGGAATCGTTTCGATTTTGGCCGGACAGGAGTCATATCGGCTGCGATCTTTTGCAGGGGCCAATTGCCTGGTAAGTCTGGATGAGCAAAAACTTGAATATGAAAAAGGAGAAGAGGTAACCATCCGGCTTTTGCCGGCTTAATGAATTGCATGACCACGTCCCTGATCCTGTTTTACATATTACTGTTTGTGATCGCCTTTCTGTATTCGTCTGTCGGTCATGGCGGCGCCAGCGGCTACCTCGCCCTTATGGCCCTGTTCACCTTCAGCCCGGAGGTGATGAAGCCAACCGCGCTCCTGCTGAATTTGTTCGTTTCCAGCGTATCCTTTTTTCAGTTTTACAGGGGGAAATATTTTTTGTGGAAAATCTTTCTGCCCCTCGTATTGCTTTCCATACCCATGGCTTTCCTCGGCGGCCGGATTACGGT
The DNA here is from genome assembly GCA_035648455.1 of Puia sp. Taxonomy (GTDB): domain Bacteria; phylum Bacteroidota; class Bacteroidia; order Chitinophagales; family Chitinophagaceae; genus Puia. Next base: position 7,038 of record DASRLM010000383.1, read on the forward strand.
GGATGCCGTGCTGTACAAAAAAATACTGGGCTTTTTTCTTCTGATCCCGATCGCCCGGTTTCTGTTCTTTAAAAATACAGACCAGAAGGATATGAAACCGGCGAACTTTATACTGTCTCTGCTGATTGGCGGGGCAGTCGGATTTTTATCCGGCATGATTGGGATTGGCGGGGGCATTATTCTTTCCCCCATCTTACTCC
>DASRLM010000384.1:0-7033 GCA_035648455.1 Puia sp.
TTGTCCATGCCCACCACCTGGAAACCTTCTTTGATGAACCGGTCGCAGAGATGGGATCCTAAAAATCCGGCGGCGCCGGTGATCAGTACGCGTTTTTTACTCATGCGTTGTTTTTGGGTTTGCCGGCCGGCACGGCGATATCACGGCCGATGCTTTCATAATAAAATCCAAGCTCCCGGATGGCATGGATGTCGAACAGGTTCCTGCCGTCGAAGATCACCTTGTTCTTCATTACCGAAACCATCTTCAGGAAATTCGGCGTGCGGAATTCGTTCCATTCCGTGGCAATGATCAGGGCGTCGGCATGGCTGAGCACGTCGTACTGGTTCTCCCCGTAAGTCACCAGGTCCCCGATCTGGTTTTTCACATTGTGCATGGCTTCGGGATCGAATACCGCCAGGCTGGCGCCTTCTTTTTTCAGGGCGTCAATAATGAACAGGGCCGGGGCCTCGCGGATATCATCCGTATTGGGTTTGAAGGCCAGGCCCCACAGGGCAAAATGTTTACCCTTCAGCTGCCCGTTGAAATATTTTTTGATCTTGGGAATGAGATGCAGTTTTTGTTTTTCATTCACATCCATCACGGCGTTGAGGATCCGGAATTCATAATTCACTTCTTTGGATGACTGCACCAGGGCCTGAACGTCTTTCGGGAAACAGCTTCCGCCATAGCCTATGCCGGGAAAAAGAAACCGCTTTCCGATGCGTTCATCGCTGCCCACCCCGCGCCGGATCATGTCCACATCAGCCCCCAGTTTTTCACACAACACCGCAATCTCATTCATGAAGGTGATCTTGGTGGCCAGGAAGGAATTGGCGGCGTACTTGGTGAGTTCTGCGGAACGCTCGTTCATAAAGATGATAGGGTTTCCCTGACGAACGAAAGGCGCATACAGTTCTTCCATCACTTTTTTTGCCCGGTCAGACGAAGTGCCGATCACCACGCGGTCGGGTTTCATGAAATCTTCCACCGCCACGCCTTCCCGCAGGAATTCCGGGTTGGACACCACGTCGAATTCGCCCGTATAGTTTTTTCTGACGGCGGCATGTACTTTCTCTGCCGTTCCCACCGGAACGGTGCTTTTGTCAACGATTACTTTATATCCATTTAAAATTTTCCCCAGCTGGTCGGCAACGCTCAGCACAAACCGTAAGTCGGCAGAACCATCGGCGCCTGCTGGTGTCGGCAGCGCCAGGAAAATGATCTCGGCATCTTTCACCCCCGCATTCAGATCCGTGGTGAATTTCAGCCTTTCCTCCTTCAGGTTTCGGAGAAACAATTTGTTAAGTCCGGGTTCATAAATGGTAATTTCACCCTGAGTCAGTTTATTCACTTTGCCGGCATCAATGTCCACGCAGGTCACGTCATTTCCGGTTTCGGAAAAACAAGTTCCTGTCACCAATCCTACATATCCTGTTCCTATTACGGCGATCTTCATAAAATGTTCCTGTTTTGAGACTTGCTTTCTATATTCAGTTCAGAAATTCGAGTACGCTGCGGCTGATATACGCGATCTGTTCCTCATCCAGTTCGGTGTGCATGGGCAGGGAAATCACCCTTTCCGTTAGCCAGTCGGTCACTTCCAGTTGCTGTTTATCCGACCCGAATGCCGCAAACATTTCCTGTTTGTGGGCTGGCACCGGATAATAGATCATGGAGGGTATTTGCTTCGACGCGAGGTATTCATTTAGTTTGTTGCGGTCGGCGCCGTTCAGCACCAGGGTATACTGATGAAATACGTGTCTGGAATAGGCCGCCCTGAAAGGGGTTCTGATGTTAGGATGACCGGCAATGGCGCGGTCGTAAGCATCCGCGGCATGAATCCGCCTGCTGATGTATTCGTCCAGTAACGGAAGCTTCACATTCAGAATGGCAGCCTGGATCGAATCCAGCCGGCTGTTGCAGCCCACCAGTTCGTGGTAATATCTTTTTCTCTGTCCGTGGTTGGCAATCATCCGGAATTTCTCCGCCAGGGATTCGTCTGCCGTGAAAAGCGCTCCGGCATCTCCGTAGGCTCCCAGGTTTTTTGACGGGAAAAAAGAGGTGGTGCCCACGGTCCCGATGGTTCCTGTTTTCACTGTTTTACCGCCGGGGAAATGGTAGTTGCCTCCGAGGGCCTGCGCATTGTCTTCCACCACGTGCAGATGGTATTTCCGGGCGATGTCCATGATTTCTTTCATGGGCGCCGATTGTCCGTATAAATGCACCGGCACGATGGCCCTTGTTTTTTCAGTGATTTGTTTTTCCAGCGAAACGGGATCGATGCAAAAGGTTTTCGGATCCACATCGGCAAACACCGGTTTGAGCCCCAGCAGGGCAACTACTTCCGTGGTGGCGATGAAGGTAAAAGAGGGGGTTATCACTTCGTCGCCTGGTTTCAGGCCAAGACCCATCAGGGCAATCTGCAGGGCATCCGTTCCGTTGGCGCAGGGGATCACATGGGGAATATTCAGGTAGGCGGACAGGCTCCTGGAAAAATCGGTCACCTGTTTTCCGTTGATAAATGCCGCAGTTTCCAAAACCTCCCGGATGGCAGCATCCACCGCCGGTCTGATCCTGGCATACTGCTGCTGTAGATCCACCATTTGAATAGGCCGCATAATGCTCTTTATTAACGGGCACAAACCTACGCTAAAATAATGGTTCAGGCAATGGCTCAATCAGTTATGAACGGTTTGGGGAAAGGGTTACATTTGCCGGATAACCCATTCCACTTTCCTTTGAGTATCATCCTATATAACCTGTTTCTCTGGCTGTATCAGATATCCCTAAGGCTTATTTCGCCATGGAACAAAAAAGCGACTGCCTGGGTGCGGGGAAGAAAGGGACTTATTGAAAAGATCCGCCGTTCCGGCATCAGTGACAGTAAAAACCTGGTCTGGATGCATTGTGCCTCCCTCGGTGAATTTGAACAGGGCAGGCCTGTTATCGAATCCCTCCGCAGAACAAACCCGGAGATCACCGTGCTTATCACGTTCTTTTCCCCTTCCGGTTATAGTATCCGGAAGGATTATGCCGGGGCCGATTATGTTTTTTACCTGCCCGCAGATTCTGCGCCCCATGCCCGTTTTTTCCTGGATCAGGTTAGGCCGGTACTGGTGTTGTGGGTTAAATACGATTACTGGTTCTATTATTTAAGGGAACTGCATAAACGGAAGATTCCCGTGTTGCTGATCTCCCCGCTTTTCCGGGAAGACCAGCCTTTCTTTAAATGGTATGGGAATCTGCACCGGCTGATGCTGGATAGTTTCCACGCCTTTTTTGTGCAGAACGAACAATCGAAAAAATTATTGGACACACTGGGTGTCAGCCATTCCGTGATCGTTAGCGGGGACACGCGGTTCGACCGGGTCATCGACATTGCCGCAGGTTTTGAACCCCTTCCGGAAATAGCCGCTTTCTGCGGAAACAGCCGGGTGATTGTGGCGGGCAGTACCTGGGAAGAAGATGAGGAGGAGCTGGATCATTATGCCAATACCCATCCGGAAGTGAAGTTCATCATTGCCCCGCATGAAATTGAAGAAGATGACCTGAAAGATACCGGGGCCCTGTTTCATCACAGCATCCGTTATTCTGCGTGGCTGAAAGGAAATGCAGCCCGTCTGGTTTCTGCACCCGTCCCTGCCCGGCCGGAACAGGTTCCGCACGTGCTGATCATCGACAACATCGGCATGTTGTCCAGTCTCTATCATTATGCCACGGTCTGTTATGTGGGCGGCGGCTTCGGCGACGACGGCGTGCACAACGTGCTGGAAGCGGCTGTTTACGGAAAGCCTGTGATCACCGGTCCGGTGATTGAAAAATACGTGGAAGTGGTGGAGCTGTCGGAAGCCGGCGGGGTCATCATCATCGACAATGCCCTGGAAGTGGAATCGGTGTTGGAAAGGCTATTTAAGCATCCGGAAGAATATGCGTTTCACGGCAGGGCTGCGCGGGATTATGTCTATGCGCGAAAAGGAGCCACAGCAAAGATTGTGGAATATATTCAGGAAAACCGCCTGCTGACCAGCTGATAAAAATGTTTGACGATCTCCCTGGAATCGTCCCAGCCCAACTTGATTTTTAACTCCCTCTCCATCCAGTATTCCGCTTCGGGCAGGATCCTGAAATTATTGATCGTTTTGATGCTGCGCTCATACATGGGTTCGTCGCCGCGGAACAATTCGTTAATAAATACAAAACGGTCGTTCACGCCGATGGCTTTTCTCAATTCTTTTACCGGCGATCCCTTCAGCTGGGAACCGCGGTCGACCGATCCGTTTTCTTTGAGCCTGTCGTTGATGGAGGGGGATCCCGAACCAATCAGGTCATTGAGTTCCTGGGCTACGGCCTGGTGCGACAACGTGGGCACTTCCACCAGCGGGTCTCCCATCCATGGCTGTTGCGCAGACGGGGATTCCGGCCGGGGTTCAAAAATATCCTTCCGGATTTCGGCAACCGGTTCTTTTTCTTCCGGCGGGCTGCTCATTACGCGATGGGTGATGTTCAGCGAAGGCATCACCACGGAAACGCCGGGATTCTTTCTGCCCGTAGCGATTACGGTATGCATGCGCGTGAGCTCGGATTCAATCTGCTTGAGGGTGACAAGCATTTGCCGGGGACTGTCCTTTTGTTCGGATTGTTCGTTTAACTTGCTGATCAGATGTTGTAGTCTTTCCATCGTGTGGCTTCAGGCAAAGCGGGTATTAATGAATGAGCAGATGTATAAAATTAAAGCAAATATTCAACCAAACTGATTTAAGACAGGATGTTTATTGAACCTGCCACGACATTTGAACGCCGGGGATGGATCGAAGTGATCTGCGGCTCCATGTTTTCCGGGAAAACAGAAGAGCTCATCCGAAGGCTGCGCCGGGCGCGGATCGCCAGGCTCCGGGTCGCCGTTTTCAAACCCGCGGTGGAAAACCGGTATCACGATGAAAATATTGTTTCGCATGATGAAACCAGTTTGCTTTCCATTCCCGTTCCCCGTGCCACCGCCATGCTGGAACAGGCCGGAAATGCCGACGTAGTCGGTATTGAAGAGGCCCAGTTTTTTGATGAACTGCTTCCCGCCGTTTGTGATGCGCTGGCCCTTCAGGGAACCCGGGTAATCGTTGCCGGGCTGGATATGGATTTTCTGGGAAGGCCCTTCGGGCAGATGCCTGTACTCCTGGCGAAAGCGGATTATATAACCAAGTTGCATGCCATTTGTATGCAATGTGGGAATATGGCCCATTATTCTTACCGTAAAGGCAGAAATACGGAATTGGTAGAACTGGGGAATGGCGAATTATACGAGCCCCGCTGCCGTTCCTGTTATGAAAAGGGGGAATTGTTAAAATAATTTTAAAGTATTCATTTGACCAGCATCCGGCACATATTTACCCTCTTCCGAAAGGAAATTTTACTCGAATTCCGGCAGCAATACAGTTTTTACGGTGTGCTCCTGTATGTGGCGTCCACCATTTTTGTTTTATACCTGGCCATGGGGCAGCCGGAAAATACGGTGTGGAACGGATTGTTCTGGATGATGCAGTTATTCATTTGCGTGAATGCCGTGGCCAAAAGTTTTTTACAGGAAAGCCGGGGGCGCCAGTTATATTTTTATTCCGTTTGTCATCCGGTTCATTTCATGCTGGCCAAAATGATTTTCAATGCCTGCCTCATGTTGCTGATGAGCCTGCTGAGCCTGCTGCTTTTCCAGCTTTTTCTGGGAAGCCCGGTGAGTCATCCCGTTCTTTTTATCGGCATTTCCTGTTTTGGCGCGATGAGTATCAGTCTTGTTTTTAGTTTTCTGGCGGCCATTGCAGCCAGGGCGCAGCAAAATGCCGCCCTGATGGCCATCCTGGGATTCCCGCTCATCATCCCGGAACTGATGTTGCTGATGCGCATGTCCAGTATTGCATTTTCCGATGTTTTTCAAAGCGGGCTGATGTCCATAATCCTTTTGCTTTTTTGTTTTGATATCATGGTGGTTGTGCTTTCCGTTATCCTTTTTCCCTTTTTATGGAAGGACTGATAAAAGGTAGTTTTTCGGGTTTGGGTGCCTTGTGCTATTTTTGTACGCCGATGATGGCTGCTATATAAGTAAATGATTATGCTCCGTAAGAACTGGTGGAAAATTTTAAGCGTCTTATTATTACTGTACACATTTACAGCAGGTTTTTTAGGGGGCGTGCCCATAAAACCCATTCTCAACGAAACCATCCGCAACCTGTATTTCCATGTGGCCATGTGGATGGTGCTGATGATCTTCCTGATTATTTCCCTGTTTTACTCGTTAAGATATTTAAGGCACAACAATCCCGCAGATGATATTTATGCCGTGGAATTTGCCCGCGCAGGTGTTGTATTCGGCGTGCTGGGACTGCTTACCGGTTCCGTTTGGGCCAGGTATACCTGGGGGGATTTCTGGAGTAATGATCCGAAGCAGATCGGAGCCGCCATTGCCCTCCTGATCTATCTTGCTTATTTTGTTTTACGGAATTCCCTGACGGATCCGGATAAATCGGCCAGGATCAGTGCCGTTTATAATGTGTTTGCCTTTGCGATGCTTTTCCCGACCCTCTGGATCATTCCCCGGCTGGTAGAGAGCCTGCATCCGGGCGGCATGGGAAATCCCGCTTTTAATACCAGAGACATCGACGCCCGTATGCGCATGATATTTTATTTTGGCGCCATCCCCGGCTGGGCACTGCTGGGTGGCTGGATTTGTACTTTGCGCATCCGGATTCAGCTTTTAACCTTAAACCAAGAGAGTCATGCCTAAACAATTTCTGCGTTTATTCTTCAGCGTTACCGGAATGCTCATGATGTGTTTTGTGCAGGCTCAGGACAGCCTCAGCAATGAGAAACCGCAAATGGCCAGTGCCATGCGTTCCAACGGAAAAATCTATGTGGTGGTGGCCGTACTCCTGATCATCCTGGCCGGATTATTCCTGTATCTCTTTCAAACGGACCGGAAACTGAGCCGGCTCGAACAGAAAATCAAATGAGGCTTTATGCGCACAAATCTTATCCCTTCATTTAAATATATTGTATGGCTGCCCGT
>DASRLM010000385.1:0-5906 GCA_035648455.1 Puia sp.
GACGTGGAGGAAATGAAAGTTTTTTTACAGGAACAACGGTTCGACCGGGTGGGCATTTTCACCTATTCCCATGAGGAAGGCACTGGCGCATTTGATCTGGAAGATGATGTTCCCGCTGCCGAAAAGGAACGCCGGGCACAGGAAGTAATGGAAGTGCAGCAGGAAATATCTTATGAGAAAAACCAGGAAAAAATAGGCAGGACCTTTAAAACCATCGTTGATAAAAAGGAAGCAGGCCGTTATATCGGGAGAACCGAATTCGATTCTGTTGAAGTGGATAATGAGGTTATCATCGGGGCGGACAAACCCCTGGCCATCGGTGAATTCGTTGACGTGAAGGTGACCAGGGCCTTTGATTTTGATCTGGAAGGAGAAGTGGTTGAAAAATAAAACGACCTACTGAACAAAAAAAACATTCTGCTGTTAGATAAACGCTGAATTGGAATGTTAGGAGAACGTTGACTTAATCGGCTTATGAATTTTACCGCCAACAAACTGCCTTACGAACAAACAGGGTATTTTTCCAGACTGGTAACAGATTACCTGCAAGGCGGTGATTTCCTGAAATCTTTTTATGCACACCCCGTTTCACTCCCGGGCCTGGAAGCGGCTATTCATGCCCGTGAAAAATTTCCGACCAGGAGGGATATGCTGGTGCAGGTGCTGCAGGATCAGTATCAGGATCAGCCCGGGAATGACCGGGTGAACAACCATATCGGGCAACTGTCCGAAAAAAATACATTCACGGTTACTACCGCCCATCAACCCGCGATTTTCACGGGCAGCCTTTATTTTATTTACAAAATCCTGCACATTATTAAACTGGCGGCGGACCTCTCTGTCCGGTATCCGGATAAAAAATTCATTCCCGTTTATTTTATGGGCAGTGAAGATGCTGACCTGGATGAATTGGGCCATATCTACCTGGACCAGGAAAAGATGGTTTGGAACACAGACCAGACAGGAGCCGTGGGAAGAATGCAACCAAAGGGGCTGGAAGAAATCCTGCAACGAATCGAAGGCGAATATGCGGCACAGCCTTTCGGCGCTGAATTGATTCAATTGCTGAAATCGTGTTACCTGGAATCGGACACGATTCAGTCGGCCACATTCAGATTGCTTCACAGGCTTTTTGGGGATTATGGATTGATCGTGCTCATCGCAGATGATCCCCGGTTTAAAATGCAGATGAAACCTGTTTTTGAGGACGATCTGATTCGTCACACAACTTTTCAGGTTACGCGGGAAACGGTTCAGCGTCTATCATCGCAATATCCTATACAGGCCAATCCCCGTGAGGTTAATCTTTTTTATATGAAAGACCATATCCGGGAAAGGATCGATGAAAAAGAGGGCAGGTATAGCGTGCTGAATACGGGAATTTCTTTTTCGCAGGATGCCGTGGAAGCCGAGCTGGAACAACATCCCGAACGGTTCAGTCCCAACGTTATCCTGCGGGGGCTGTTTCAGGAAACCATTCTTCCCGATATTGCCTTTGTTGGCGGCGGCGCGGAAACGGCATACTGGTTCGAGTTAAAATCTTTGTTTGATCATTACCAGGTGCCCTACCCGGTAATTATTCTGCGTAATTCTTTTTTGCTGGTCCGGAAACCGTGGAGAACCAAAATGGAAAAGGCGGGTCTCAGTCTGGAAACTGTTTTTCAAAAGGAAGAATTGCTTTTGGAGCAGATGGTAAAAAACCAATCATCTCATCAGCTGAATCTGGAGAAGGAAATCCGCCAGCTGGAAACATATTATGATTCCCTGAAGCAAATTTCGGAATCTGTGGACGAAACTTTAGCCCAGCATGTAGAGTCCCTGCGCAGCAAGGCCCTGAAGGGCGTCATTGAGCTGGAGAAAAAGATCCTGCGGGCCGAAAAAAGAAATTTTAACGACGCCCGGAACAAGATTCAGGAAGTGCGTGCAGCGCTTTTCCCCCTGAATGGGCTACAGGAAAGAACAGGCAATTTCATTCCCTGGTATGCCGCCTACGGCAAGGCATTTTTTGATCTGATTTATGAAAATTCCCTCACGGTGGAAGGGATGTTTGTTGTGTTGGAAGAGCAATAATTGAAGTTGATAGTATATCGTTGATAGTTGATGGCCTTCAGGTGCGAATTTGCAACTGGGATCCATCAAATATCAACGATATACCATCAACAATAAAAGCAGTGACATTAGACCCATGTAAACGCCTCCCCCGAAGCCACGTGGGTAATTTTCATTTCCGGAACTTTTGGCTGCAGCCATTGAACCAGCCATTCCATACCAGGTTCTTCGCTGAAAGCATGTCCGAGTACGATCAGGGATATGGGCTTGCCTAAACTCCGGGCATCGCGTATATATTCCGGTGTTTCCCATTCACTGCACTCTCCGACAATCAGCAAATCCGTTTTGGATATTTCTGCCAAACCCACCTGGCGCTGACCGCCTGCAGCGCCGGGCAATAAGGTGACGTGACTGCAGGGAGACGATAGGTCACCAACCACCCGCAGATGTGGAATGCCGAGTGTTTTCTTCAGATGCCCAGCAACCCCGCCCAGGGATAAAGTGGGAATCTGAAAGTTTACATCATCATTCGGGGAATGCGAGATCCAGCCGGTCTTCAGCAATACCCCGTGTAAAATACCATCCGGCCTCATGCGGTGCCAGTGGTCGTGAAAACGCCAAACGGCAATCTGGTGTTTGGCCAGCAATTCCTGCTTTTGTTTTACCACCAGGTTATTTGGAACCCAGTTGATATCGTCGGTATGATTATAAAATGTCGGTTCGTGGGCAATGATGAAATTGGCTTTTAATTTTACGGTTTCCTCTATTACTTTCACGGTGGCGAACATCGTGGTTACTATTCCGGTTACCAACTGATCACCACGGCCACTTTTTATCGTGTCCACCGTGGAGGATAATCTTCCGCCTGGAACTTCTTTCAGGATCAGGTCAATCACTTCAGTAACGGTAAGAGATTTCGCCGGAGCCAGGTTCGGGAAAGCCGGCACAACCAGTAAACCCGCTGTTCCAGCCTTAACCAGATCTCCCAGAAAATCCCGTCTTTTGTATATTTTATTTTCCATTAGTCAAAACCGTTTTGCCAGCCTTCCTTCTTTAATTTCTCTGCTTTTTCAAGCACTTCTTTTTCAAGGGATTTTTTGAAAGACTGAATTTTTATTGAAATGGATTCATCAAAGGCGCCAAGTATGCTGGCCGCCAGAATGCCTGCATTCTTTGCTCCGTTGAGGGCCATTGTAGCCACGGGCACGCCGGCGGGCATCTGAAGTATGCTCAGCACCGAGTCCCAGCCATCCAGGGAGTTGGAAGATTTAATGGGAACACCGATTACGGGAAGAGTGGTCAGGGAGGCCACCATGCCCGGCAGGTGCGCGGCGCCTCCCGCTCCGGCAATAATTACCTTCAGGCCCCTTTCCTTTGCCTTCAGGGCAAAGTCCACCATCCGCAGCGGCGACCGGTGAGCCGATACGATGCTGAGTTCAAAATCAATTCCAAATGCTTTTAGTGCATCGGCAGCGGGCTGCATGGCTGGAAGGTCGCTGTCGCTTCCCATGATGATGGCCACCTGTATCATATTGGTTAATCGGGTTGTTTTGAAGTGATGCGTAATTTTTGTTTAATGGTTTTCGATTTATACACCAGATCGCTTTTGTCGGTACTCAGAATCGTAACATGACCCATCTTCCTGCCGGGCCGGGTTTCTTTTTTTCCATACAGGTGAAGAAAGGCGTTTTCCAGTTTCAATATATCATCCAGTCCTTCGTAAATGGCCTCCCCCGAATGGCCTTTGCTTCCTACGAGGTTGATCATGGCGGCCGGTACAATTTGTTTTGGATTTCCCAGGGGATAATCCAGCATTACCCGCCACAACATGTCGAACTGGGAAGAATAACTGGCTTCTATGGTATGGTGTCCGCTGTTGTGCACCCGGGGGGCTGTTTCATTTACCAGGATATCCCCATTTTTATCTATAAATAATTCTACGGCAAAAATGCCCGGTGTTTTCAGATCCTTCACCACTTTCAATGCGATGGCTTCTATTCTCCAGAGTGACTGCTGTGGAATTTCTGCCGGACTGAGCTGGTAATCCAGCTGATTCAGGACGGGATCGAAAATCATTTCCACGGCGGGATACAGCGCGGTCTCTCCTTTGCGGTTAATGGCAATGATCTGAGAAATTTCCTTGTGTATGTTCACCTTTCTTTCCAATACGGAGGGTGTATCAAACCCGTTATCCAGATCTTTCCTGTCGGATAAGAGCTGTACGCCACGACCATCATATCCGCCGGAACCGATCTTATGAACAGCAGGTAAAAATTCATTGTGTTTTTTCAAATCCTCCCTGTTTTGGGTGATGTGAAAAGGAGCGGTGGGAATATCATTCTCCTTATAGAATTGCTTCTGCAGGATCTTGTCCCTGATGATACGCAGGGCAGAAGGGGAGGGGTACACCCTGACGCCCTCAGATTCCAGTTTTTCGAGGGCATCCACGTTCACGGATTCAATTTCTATGCTGATCCCGTCAAGTCCTTTCCCGAATTGATAGACATCATCAAAATTCCGGATATCTCCAAGGGTGAACCGGTGGCATAAATGGGCGGCAGGGCATTCCGGATTGTTTTCCAGCACATGGGTGATCACCGGATAGTTGGCTGCGGCCTGTAAAAGCATTCTGCCAAGTTGTCCGCCGCCTAGTATTCCGATTTTGAGCATATTCCCAATTATGGCGTGAAGATAAAACAATCTGGTTTTCGCCCTGATATTAAAGCCCGGGACATAATAAAATGGCGGGATTTTTGTTTTAATGGTAACTTTATCCGTACCAATGCATAAGCTTTTTGCATGATGAAAACAAGATTCCTTCTTCGTTTACCCCTTTTATTGGCTTTCTGTGCATTGCTGTCGCCTGTTTTTTCGCAAACATCAGCCTATTCCGTGCATTTCCTGGATTATCAGAAATCGCTTCCCAAAGTAAGTGAAATGCTTCTCCGCAAACAGGATACCCTGATGAAACAGTTCCGCGCGAAACAGTTGATCTGGCCGGCCCGCTTTGTGTATATCCGTTCCTTTAAATACGATAGTGAACTGGAAGTATGGGTAAAGAACAGCCGGGCAGAAAAATATAAGTTATTCAAGACCTATAAAATCTGTGCGCTGGCCGGGTCCCTGGGTCCGAAAAGGATGGCCGGCGATTACCAGGTTCCGGAAGGGTTTTATTGCATCAATGAATTCAATCCCCAAAGCCAATATCATTATTCGCTCGGCCTGAATTATCCCAATGCCTCCGATAAGTTATTGTGTGATCTTTCCCAGCCGGGTGGTGATATCTACATTCATGGAAGTTGTGTAACTACAGGATGTATCCCCATCACCAACGGTCAGATCGAAGAGTTGTATGCACTCACCGCTTATGCCAAGGACCTGGGTCAGGATTTTATTCCCGTTCACATTTTCCCCGTCAATTTCAATAACCCGCGGAGCGTAGTCTACCTCAATAAATTCCTGCAGCAGTTCAATGAATATGTTTCTTTTGAGAAGAGTATGCGGAATGCTTTTTTTTATTTTGAATTAAATCGTCAGGTGCCGCCGGTTGTTGTAAACGATAAAGGTGAATATGTGATCGGCGATGTACCTGTTCCCGCAACGGAGGAACCCAAAGCCGATCTCCCCCGGATGGCCAAAAAATTTACCCATCCGGAGCAACCCATTTCGGATGAGGCGCTTTCCAGGAGCGTGGATAAACTGCCTTTGTATCCGGGAGGAAATGATGCGTATAAGCTCTTCATAGATAAACTGAGCGCCAGTATGGTAAAGGAACTCGACCCGGGCCAGAGCAAGGCGTTTGTACTTATGGAATACATCATCGACGAGAATGGGAAAACCATTTATGCCAACGCCAT
>DASRLM010000386.1:0-4428 GCA_035648455.1 Puia sp.
TTTGACCGGGATTGTTATTGTTAAAAATTCAATTTAGTTGGTGATTAACAAAAGCCTGCCCGTTCTACCGGTAAAATAGAAAAAATAAAAACCAAAAAAATGGTATGCCTTTGCGTTGTACATCTTCGTAGCCAAAAATAATCACTTCGGATGAACCGGCAAAGTTTTATTTTTTGGCAGCCTTTTCAAGATGTTGATGGTTGATCGTTGATGGTTGATGGAATTTAGGTTTGAATTCGCACCTGATTTCCATAAACCATCAACGATCAACCATCAACTTTTCCTACTCCCCTAACCGATTCTGCTCAAACGCCTCCACCAAACGGAAGAGGTGAAATGGTTTAAAGACCCGCCAGTCGGGCTGGTTCAGCAGATCAATGTATCCGTCCAGTTTGGCCCTGCGGAAATCATACTGGGTTTGTTCGGGCATATTGATACAAACAATCCAGCCTTCGTTCTCTTTCACCTCCTCGCTCCATTCTTCATAATAATCCCGATCACCGCTATGAAAATTGAGCACATTTTCTGCGATCATGATAAATTTATAGATGCCCTGGAGCATAAACTGGTCGGCCACCTCCCTTTTCAGGTTCATGATGTCGTTCTCGATGGCATCGTTCCATTCCCCGATCAATTCCATGATCATGTATTTCTCTTCATAGTCAGCCAGAAGCACTTTCAGGTACAGCGTGTGTGATCCAAAATCATCCCACTGCGGATGGATCAGGTAATTATAAATGGCCAGACTGAACTCAAATTCGGAATACACCCGTCCGAAAAAAGGTGACCGGTCATCTTCTTCGCTCACATAAATATGGCGCCAGTTAAAGTAGGGCTCGATGTCGTGCATGATGTTACCTTGTTGTTGACGATTGACGGATGACGGACTTTAATTGTGAATTCCCACCTGATGTCGGTCATCCGTCATCCTTTACTATTTTCCGCAGCCCGCTTAACGCTACCATATTTCATCAGCAGCGATTTGGCTTTTTCATAATCCCTGATGCCGGTCTGGTTCATCAGCATCCGGGTACCGCGGTCTATCAGCTTGTTGTTGGTCAGTTGCATGTTCACCATCCGCGTATCTTCCACCCTGCCGATCCGGATCATCACAGCCGTGGAGATCATGTTCAGCACCAGCTTCTGGGCGGTACCGCTTTTCATGCGGGTGCTTCCGGTAACAAACTCAGGACCAACCACCACTTCCACGGGGTAATCAGAGACCGCTGCAAGGGGCGTACCCCGGTTGCAGGTAACACAACCCGTAGCGATATTATTTTCCCGGCAGGTTTCCAAAGCGCCGATCACATAGGGTGTGGTACCGCTGGCCGCAATACCAATGACCAGATCTTTTTCACAGATTTCGTATTCCTTCAGATCCAGCCAGCCCTGGCTACGGTCATCTTCCGCATTTTCCACCGGCGTGCGGATGGCCTCTTCACCGCCGGCAATCAGCCCGATGATCAGCCCGTAGGGCATTCCGAACGTTGGCGGAATCTCGCTGGCATCCAGGATACCCAGCCTGCCGCTGGTTCCCGCACCCAGGTAAAACAACCTGCCACCGGCCAGCATCCTGTCCGTAATATGTTCCGTGAGTTTTTCAATCTGCGGTATCGACCTGCCCACGGCAACAGGCACCTGCCGGTCTTCCTTATTCATCAGGGTCAGCAATTCGTGAACGCTCATCTTTTCCAGATTCCTGTACTGCCCCTGTTCTTCGGTAATTTTTTCGAACCCCATTAGCTTGATTTATGATAAGCGATCAGACCGTCCATCGGCTTGCGCAATATTTTACCTAGCTCCCATTTATAGGTACTGCAAAGTTCATTCAGAATATCCTGAAATCCATGGGCAACGCTGCCCACAAAATGTACTGGCAATTTCCATGTTTCCGGATATTTACAAAGGTGGTTAAAGAAGAAATCCTGGAGACCGTCTTCAATGATGTTCTCAATCATATAATGACCCCGGTTTTTGGCAAGGAACATGGCAAAAGCGGCAATATACCGGTTGGGCAGCGGTTTTTTATATACGTTGTCCAGGATCTCATCAGCATCCGTATGGTACTCGTGGTCAAACCTGGCGGCGAGATCCTCATCAAAGGTTTTATACAGGTAATACTGGAGAACCTTTCTCCCCAGATAAGCGCCGCTGCCTTCATCCCCGAGCACATAGCCCAGTCCGGGACTGTTTTTTACGATATGCCGGCCATTGTAGTACCCGGAATTGCTCCCCGTTCCCAGGATGGCCACAATGCCTTTTTCCCTTCCGCAAACTCCCCGGCCTGCACCCGTCAGGTCATTTTCCACTTCGGCCTTTGCCTTCGGAAATACCATTTTCAACGCCCTTTTCACCTGCGCTTTATTGGAGGCCGCCGTACAGCCCGTTCCATAAAAGAAAATGGCGGAAGGCTGTTCATTTTTCATAGACGGCAAAAGTTCCCGCTCCATCATGTCGGCAAGCTGGGCCTCATTTAAAAAATAGGGGCTCGCCCCCTGGGTTTCTATAATCTTTTTTTTATCTCCCTGAAGCAGGCACCACTCGCGTTTTGTGGATCCGCTGTCGGCGATCAGTATACTCATTCATTCTTATTTTATCCGTTGAAATAGCCGGGGCGAAGATATAATGCAATTTTTGACAAACCATTCATCCTGAACTTTCCATCTGGTTCGGCTCATTTGCTTAATTTGCAGCCCACTACGGAGAAAACAAATACATGAAAAAACTCAAAGTATGGCTGCCCCTGCTGTTTGCGGTGACCATGATTCTGGGAATGCTGATCGGGTTCAGGCTCTATCCCAATGTCAGCACCGGCGGATTCTTTAAAACGGGAAAGCTGAACCGGGTACAGGAAGTGCTCGATATCATCAGCAACAAGTACGTGGATACGGTATATAAGGACTCCATGAGCGAAGAAGCCATTGAGGGCATGCTTGCCCATCTGGATCCGCATTCCTATTTTATTCCGGCGATGGACAGGGAAGAAATGAATGAGGATCTCGAGGGGAATTTTGAAGGCATCGGGGTTGAATTCCAGATCCTCAACGATACCGTAAACGTGATCAATGTTTTAGCCGGCGGCCCCAGCGATAAAGCGGGTCTGCAGGTTGGCGATCAGTTTATCAAAGTGAACGATTCCCTGGTGGCCGGCAATGGCATTACCGGAGAACGGATCAAAATACTGCTGAAAGGCCCCGGGGCCAGCATCGCTCATTTGAATATGCTGCGGGAACATGCCATGAAAACGTTTGACGTCCCCCGCGGAAGCATTCCTCTGCCCGCCATCGATGCGGCCTATATGCTGAACAAGACATCCGGATATATCCGCATTAATAAATTTTCAAGAACCACCTACGACGAATTCCTGGATGCCCTTCAGAAATTATTGAAACAGGGCATGCAGAAGCTGGTGTTGGATATCCGGGATAATGGCGGCGGCATTGTGGATGAAGCCGTGAACATGGCGGATGAATTCCTGGGGAATGACGAACTCATCGTTTACACGGAAGGCAGAAAAAGCCCCCGTAAAGAATACCATGCCCAGAGACCCGGCAATTTCGAAACCGGAAAACTGATCCTGCTGGTGGATGAAGGAACCGCTTCAGCCAGCGAGATACTGGCCGGGGCGTTGCAGGACTGGGACCGGGCCACCATCATCGGCCGCCGCACATTTGGTAAGGGGCTCGTTCAGGAACCCTTTATGCTGGGTGATGGCAGTGAACTGCGTTTAACCATAGCCCGTTATTACACTCCTTTGGGACGAAGTATTCAGAAACCGTATAATAAGGGGCGTGAAGCGTATAACGATGAGGTTATCGAACGCTTCCATAATGGAGAGGCCATCCACGGTGATACTTCCACGGTGCATACCGGTCAGGTATATAAAACGCCGCAGGGAAGAATGGTTTATGGCGGCGGCGGCATTACCCCGGATGTTTTTGTTGCCTTTGACACCAACCGCATTTCCAAAAGCATTACCTCATTGTACGTTAACGGAACCCTGGGCAATTTTATTTATGAATATTACATACATCACCTGTCTGAATTCAAACAATACAAAAACGTACAGGATTTTTCCGCCCGGTTCAGCCAGGATGAAGACGTATGGAATAACCTGCAACACTATGTAAAGAAGGATTCCGTAACGCTGGATGGCATCTCCGGCCCCGATAAGAGCCTGTTGCAAACGCGGATAAAAGCCTTGTTTGCCCGGCTGATCTGGCGTTCAGAAGGATATTTTATGATTATGAATCAGCGTGATCCGGTTATGAAAAAAGCATTGGAGCTGCTGGAAACCAATAGCCCAATGCCTTCTGCCGGCAAACCCCGTTAATTTAACCGGTTTAAACCAGTTCGGGTTTATCCAGCACTTCTCTTTTTTCGATCCGGTAACTGATGATCAGCCCAAGGCCCCCGCCAATAGCAATC